>CAIWXH010000450.1 GCA_903916565.1 uncultured Oscillochloris sp.
CGCCCGCGTGCGCGGGCTCGGACAGCCCGCAAGGCGGGCGTCGCACATGGAGCCGGGGGCTTCAGCCCCACGGCGATCTCGTTGAAAGGACGGGTGGGTGATGTCAGTCGCTCGCCAGGGGGGCCGATAAACCGCATTGTCATGCGGTAAAGATATGCCGTGAGGGAGAGGGGCAGGGGGCAGGGCTGCCCGGCGACAAACTGTCACGTGCCTACGAACCATCCCTTACTCCAGATCAACATACTCCTGCTTGAGGAGGGCGCTATCAGACAGGCCACAGATGGCGATCAGTTCACCGATCAGCGCAGCGCGCTGGTCGGCGTCACGACGACTCCACGTGCGGCTTTTGATCTCCATGTAGGGTTCAGAGCGCGGGCCGTGCCCGATGCTGTCGAAGTTCACCGCAAAATCGTGTTCCTTGTAGATGATCCGCCAGCGCCGACGGCGCTTCTCCCGCTCGACCACCCGGTCGGGCTGGAAATACTCGCGGTAGAAGCGCACCGTATGGTCGGCCGGGGCGGTGTAGCGCGCCCGCGAGAGTAGAATCGCCGAGGAATAATCGCCGCGTCCGCCTGCGGCGATCAGGGTGATAGTGTACTTCGGCTCGATGCGGGCACCTGGATCGGTGCGATGATCCTCGCGGATGCGGATGCGCTCACCGTTGGCGAACAGAAAGTACGTGTCGTACTGAGTGCGCTCGCTGGCCTTGGTAATCTGTACCTCAGGGGTGCCGAGCAGCCGGGCGATGACCGAGTCGGCGCTGGCGTCGAGGTGGGCCTTAACCTGGATCTCGAAGATCTCGTCCTGCTGAACGCCGCCGATGGCCAGGATCTTCGCCAGCAGGTTGCGCTCGCGGCTGGCTAGGAAGGCGTTGATCCGCTCGGCGATGACCTGTGAGCGGCGCAAAATGTCGGCCTCATCAAGACTGAGCAGGCAGTGGTCACGCACCAAAATCCGTCCATCAACCAGCACATCGCGCACATCGGCGGCACGGGCGCTATAGACGAGGTGCGAGTAGATCGCGTCGGGGCTGTAGGTGTAACGCGGCGCACTGTGCAGGTGGTCCAGTCCCACCACAACCAGGTCGGCGCGCTTGCCACCCTCTAGCGAGCCGACGAGGTGGTCGAGGTGAATAGCGCGGGCGCCCCAGCAGGTCGCCAGCGCAAACGCCTCGCGGGCCGGGACGGCGGTGGGGTCGCCGGATACGCCCTTGGGCAGCAGCGCCGCCAACTGGATCTCGGTAAACATATCCTGGTCGTCGTTCGAGGCCGGGCCGTCGGTACCCAGGCCGACCTTCATCCCCGAGTCGATCATGCGCTTGTAGGGGGCCACGCCACTAGCCAATTTGAGGTTGCTCGTGGGACAGGGCACCACGCCAGTGCCGGTCTCGCGCAGCAGACGCATGTCGTCCTCGGTGGCGTGGACGCAGTGGGCGGCGATGCACGGCCCATCGAAGGCGCCCACGCGCTTGGCGTAACGAATGGGCGTCACCTCACGCTGGGCGATGCTCTCTTCAACCTCACGGCCCGTCTCAGAAAGATGCGTCACCAGGGGCACGCCGTACTCGGCACAGAGGGCGGCGGCCTCGCGGTAGATCTCGTCGGTGCAGGTGTAGGGGGCGTGCGGGGCGACCGTAGGCACAATCCGCTCGTGGCCGTGCCACTGCTCCAGGAAGCGCCGTGAGCGCTCCAGACCCTCATCGAACGAGGGAGCGTCGGGCGTGGGCAGGCGCATCACCGTTTGCCCGCAGATCGCACGCATGCCGGACTCGTCCGCCCCACGCGCCACCTGCTCCTCAAAGTAGTACATATCGACAAAGGTGGTCGTCCCGCCGCGCAGCATCTCGGCGCAGGAGAGCAGGGTGCCCGTGTAGACAAACTCGGCGTCAACAAACTGGCTCTCGACCGGAAACATATAGCCAAAGAGCCAGACATCAAGCTGTTGATCAGCCACCATGCCGCGCAGCAGACTCATGGGCACGTGGGCGTGGCCGTTGATCAGGCCAGGGATGATCGCACACCCGGCGCAGTCAATCACCTCAGTGGCGGTGTAGCGCTCGGCAAGGGTGGCGCTCGGGCCAACGGCGACGATCTCGCGACCGCGCACCGCCACCGCACCGTTCGGGATGATCGTCCATGCGGGGTCCATCGTCACCACGGTGCCACCAGTGAGCAGCAGGTCAATCTGTTCGGGCATAGCATCCCCCATCTGTAGGAGCCTTTTCTGAAAAGACGCTCATGCGCAGGGCGCACACCGCCGCGATGAACATGGCCGCTGATGCCCGGCTATCGGCTATCGGCTATTACTACAGTTGTAAATATCTTCGCAGAAAGGCTCTCGCCGATCACCCCCCCTAGCCCCCCTTTCAAGGGTAGAGTTTTTGGAGGTTAACGACCCAGATGTAAAGAATTATTGAAGGCGGTTCACCTGTCTGGTACGATGCGGTTCTCACACCAATTCGTTTCCAGGAGGTACGGATGAGCCGCCCAACCGGATTATCGCAATGGCAGCAGACCGTGTCAACCCAGTTGCCCCATTTGAGCAAACCGCAGGCGACCGTGCTGGCGCTGTGGAGCCTGGGGATCATCCTGGCCCAAAGTTGTGGTCTGAGCAGTGTCGCGGTCATCTTGGCCGCGCTGCTCGACCGAACCGAGACCACCATTCGCGAGCAACTCCGCGATTGGTGCCGCGACGGGGCGCACAAAGCGGGGGCAAAACACGGGGCCAAGCGCCGATCCTTGGAGATAACGGCATGTTTTGCGCCACTGCTGCGCTGGGTGGTGGCACTCCATCCCGCCGATTGCCGCCAACTCGCGTTGGCGATGGACGCCTCAACGCTCGGCCAGCGATTCACCATCCTGTCCATTCATGTGGTCATCCGGGGCTGCGCCATCCCAGTGGCGTGGCATATCGTGGAGGCCACCCGCGCAGGTGCCTGGCGTCCGCACTGGGAAGCGCTGTTTCGCCAGTTGGAGGGCAGTGTCCCCTCCGACTGGCAGGTGATCGTGACCGCCGACCGTGGCTTGTATGCCAAGTGGCTCTTTCATGCCATCACCGCGCTGGGCTGGCATCCCCTGCTCCGGATCAATCGTCAGGGCCAGTATTGCCCCGCAGACAGTACCGTGTTCCGCCCGCTCAGTCAGGTGCTGACCACGACCGGGCAGCGCTGGGCCGGAGCGGTTCGGTGTTTTGCCACCAAGGAGCGGCAACTGACATGTACGCTGTTGGCCCGCTGGGACAAGGGCTACAAAGATCCTTGGCTGATCGTGACCGACGTGCCGGCGGAGCGGGCCGATGTGGCATGGTATGGCCTGAGGGCATGGATCGAGGCCAGCTACAAAGACGCCAAACGGGGCGGCTGGCATTGGGAGCAGACCAAAATGACCCATCCGCGCCGGGCCGAACGCCTCTGGTTGGCCATGGCGGTCGCCATGCTCTGGGTGATCAGCGTGGGTTGTCAGGCCGAAGCCATGCTGCCCGTTCCCGATCTCGACGCGCTGCCCGTGACTCACATCGCCCGCCAGAAGCCCCAAGGCCGTCGCCCACCGCGCAGCGTCAGTTGCTTCCGGCGCGGCCGTCTGGTCATCATCGCCGCCTTGTGTGCAGGTCTCCCTCTGCCAACGGGCCAATTGCTTCCAGAGCCGTGGCCAAAAAGTCTTGACACCCATGTCGAACGTCCCTCGGCCTATCGACCGCTTTCCAATGCGGCCTAGCAAAAACTCTACCCTTGAAAGGGGGGCTAGGGGGGGTGATTCAAACTACAACTGTAGTATTAGTGACAATACCTTTCACATAAGGCCATGCCGCGCCATCCACGAATAGGACGCGAATATACGAATAGCGCCGTGCAGAGCCTTATTCGCGTATTCGTGACCTCTTCGTGGACGGCATCGTGAAAGATGTGGGTAAAGATATGC
>CAIWXH010000451.1 GCA_903916565.1 uncultured Oscillochloris sp.
GGCTACGGGCTGCGAAGGCCGCCTGCGCGGCCTGGATAGCCTGCGAAGGCAGGCTTCGCAGCTACAAGAGCCGGGGACTTTCGTCCCCCGGATTCAATGACCCGGATAGGATTGCTATAGCCCGTGGCTTCAGCCACCGGGCGGGGGGCCGCAGCACGACGTTGCAACCGCCATGTGCGGTTCCCTACAGCCATTGGGTGTCGTAATGGCCCCCTGCTATGCTCACTACACATGATAGAGCTGTTCTATAGGTGTCGGTTGCCGCAGGTGCCAGATCCAAAGAGGAACCTATGGCTGAGTTGACTCTGGCCGTTTGCCCACATGATACGGCGCGCAAGCCCGAAGGCTGGTCGCGCTTGGCTAAATATTTGGCGCAGCATCTGGATGTGCCAATCCGCTTTCGGCCAGCTCGCGATTTCGCCGACTTCTATAGTCGCTGGGCGACCGCCGACCTGATCTATGCTGGCGCAGGTGACGCCTTGACGCTGATTGATCGGCACGGCTTCAGCCCGGTGGTTCGTCCGACCGACACGTATGACGAGGCGCTGCTGGTGACGCGCCCCAAGACGCCGGTGCCGTCGCTTGAAGCCCTTGGGGGCGCCGAGGTTGCGACGGTGCCAGGGTTGCTGCCGACCCGGCTCGCCCTGCGGATGCTCCAGGCGCGGGGGATTGTCCCAGGCGTCTTGACGGGCCGCGACTCGTGGCTGAGCGTGGTGCGTGCCGTGTGGGGCGGCGAGACGCCCTATGGCATTTTGTACCGCGACGCTTACGATGAGCTTTCGCCCGAGGCCAAGGCGATGGTGCAGGTGATAGCGACCACCAGCGAGCGCTGCGCCTTCCACGTCTTCTGCGGCGGGTCGCGGCTGGGGGCCGAGGCGAGTGCCCTGGCTCACGCCCTTGTGGCGATGGCGAGCGACGGCGCGGGCAAGGATATTCTCGATAACCTGCACATGGTAGGCTGGCGCGCTGTCTCTACCGACGAACTGGCGCTAATGCGCGACGTGCTGGCGTAAAACAAGGTTTCAGGTGCTGGGTTTCAGGTTTCAGGCCAAACGCAGCAGCAAGCTCTGTGCGTGCCCAAACTGTTGTGAAGGGCCGCCGGCGGCCCCTCACACTCCTCGCAGCATGGCTGCGCCCCAGCTATTCCACGTAGACGACATGCCCCGACGCGGCCCGCGTCAGCCGGTCACGGATGGCACGGGCGATGCCTGTCTCGCCGAGGTCGCGGGCGAGGATGAGCGTGGGTTGGCGGGCGTCAAGGGCGCGCAGGGCCGCGTACAGGCGGCGTGCGATGGTGCCCGGTTCGTCCGTTGGGCCAAGCGCCTCGATGTCGGCATCGAGATCGGCCAGGCTGGCGGCATCTTCGTCGGGGACGAGCAGGCCGACGCGCTGGCCCGCTGCCAGTTCGCGGGCTGCTCGTTCGCGCAGCCAGACGCGGGCGGCATGCGCGGGGCCAATCACCAGCACCATCGCGCTACGCGGCGCGTAGTGGCGCGTCAGTAGCCCCGGCGAGACAAGGCCCGCGCCCTCGGCTGCCCGCCCGCCCAGGGCCACTTCGCCCAACAGCTCGCGCAGCGCCTCCAGGCTAATCCCGCCGGGGCGCAGCAGCGTCGGGATGGGGCCAGTCAGGTCAAGCACAGTGGACTCGACGCCAATGGGCGTGGGGCCACCGTCCACCACCGCGTCAATCAGCCCGTCGAGGTCGGCCAGAACGTGGCTGGCGTCGGTTGGGCTGGTGTGGCCGAAGCGGTTGGCGCTTGGCGCGGCCACCGGCGTGCCCGCCGCCGCGATGAGCGCCTGGGCGACTGGGTGGCTCGGCACGCGCACCGCCACGCGCTCGCCGCCAGCAGTGACGGCGAGGGGCACGGCGGGGCCACGGGGCAGAATAAGCGTCAGCGGCCCCGGCCACAGGGCGGCACCAAGTCGCAGCGCGGCAGGCGGCACACTCGCAACAACGCGGGGCAACTCGCTGGCGTCGGCCAGATGGATGATCAGCGGGTCGCTGGCGGGGCGGCCCTTGGCGACGAAAATCTTAGCTACCGCCGCATGGCTCAGGGCGTCACCACCCAGGCCGTAGACCGTCTCGGTGGGGAAGGCGACCAGCCGCCCGGCCCGCAGCAGCGCCGCCGCCTCAGCGATGCCGCTGGCGTCTGGTGCGATGATCTTGGTCGTGATGTGCATACGGGCATTATAGTAGAGCGTGCGCTGGGCAGCGTGATCCTGGCGGGTTGGCGCGGTGGGTGCAACGTCGCCCGCCGGGGGACTGAAGTCCCCGGCTCTTGATCGGCGAAGCCTGCCTTCGCAGGCTCATCCATCCAGGCCGCGCAGGCGGACTTCGTACCCCGTAGCCCGTGGCTTCAGCCACCGGGCGGGCGCGAATCGGCGAATCTGGCCCCTATGCTATACTGCCTGCGGCCTCATTTCTGCACAGGATGTTCATGGACGCGACCCTCGCCGCCCTACTTACCTACGATCTCGCGCCGATCCGTCACCTTTATCCGTTTCAGCCTGCACGTATGGCGCTGCCTGGCGGTGCGCTGAGCTATGTTGATGCGGGCGCTGGCCCACCCGTGGTGCTGGTTCACGGGAATCCGACGTGGTCGTTCTATTACCGCCGCCTGATTGCCGCCCTGAGCGGCACGCATCGCGTGATTGCGCCCGACCACCTGGGCTGCGGTCTCTCGGAGAAGCCCCAGCACTACCCGTACACGCTGAGCAGCCACATTGATAATCTGGGTCGCCTGATTGACCAGCTTGGCCTGGGCCGGGTAGACCTCGTGGTTCACGATTGGGGCGGCGCGATTGGCATGGGCTGGGCGACCCGCAACCCCGAGCGCGTCGGGCGAATTGTGGTACTCAATACAGGCGCATTCCTTGGGCCGCGCCTGCCCTTCCGCATCGCCGTCTGCCGCTACCCGCTGTTTGGCGACCTCGCCGTGCGCGGCCTGAACGCCTTTGCCCTGGCCGGGACAGTCATGGCCGTTGAGCGCCCGCTGGAGCCAGCGGTGCGCCGAGGCTACTTGCTGCCCTACGGCTCGTGGGCCGAGCGAGTCGCCATCCAGCGCTTTGTGCGCGACATCCCGATGTCGCCCCGGCACCCCACCTGGGCGGTGGTGGACGGCATTGACCGTGAGCTGCGTACCCTGCGCGACAAGCCGATGCTCATCCTCTGGGGTGGCAAAGACTGGTGCTTCACCGACGACTTTCTCGCGGGTTGGCTGGCCCGCTTTCCCGAGGCCGAGGCCGTGCGCTTCGACCAGGCGGGCCATTATGTGCTTGAGGACGCCCACGAGGAGCTGGTGCCGCGTGCCGTGCGCTTCCTGCGCGTGTAGGAGCTTCCGCTGATGACCGTTAGCCCGCAACCCCCAACCCCCGAAGCGCGTCCCCACACCATTCACATCCACGACCTGTCTATCCCCGACGAGTACGCCTGGCTCCAGCAGCGCGATGACCCGGCGCTCATCCCCTATCTTGAGGCCGAGAACGCTTACGCTGCGGCGGTGATGGCCGACACGGGCGCATTGCAGCAACAGCTTTACGCCGAGCTGCGCGGGCGGATCAAAGAGCAGGATTTGTCGGTTCCCGTGCGTGACGGCCCCTTCCTGTACTACACGCGCACCGAAACGGGCCAGCAGTACCCGCTCGTCTGTCGCCGTTCTCACCCCGACGGCCCCGAAGAGCTGCTGCTTGATGTCAACCAGCTCGCCGAGGGCCACAGCTTCTGCCGCCTGGGGCCAGTTGAGATCAGCCCAGATCACACGCTGCTCGCCTACGGCCTCGACACGACCGGCGCGATTGTCTACGATCTCTTCGTGAAGGATTTGGGCACTGGCGAGCTGCTGCCCGACCGGGCCACCCAGATGGCCTGGAGCCTGGAATGGGGCGAGGACGGGCGCACGCTCTACTACACGCGCTTTGACCACGCCCACCGGCCCTATCGGCTCTATCGGCACACGCTGGGTGCAACCCAGGCCGACGCTACGCTGCTCTACGAAGAGCCTGACGAGCGCTATCTGGTCAACCTAGATAAGACGCGCTCGGCGGCCTATCTGCTGCTGACCCTCTATAGCCACGATGGCACCGAGGTTCACTACAAGCCCGCCGCTGACCCCGCCGCGCCCTTCACGCTGCTTGATGCACGTCGCCCCAAGGTCGAGTACAAGGTCACGCATCAGGGCGACCGCTTCCTGATTGTGACCAATGAAGGTGCCGAGAACTTCAAGCTGCTTGCGGCGCCCACGGCTGACCCCGCGCAGCGTAGCGAGCTGATCGCCCATCGCCCCGATGTGCTGCTTGACAATGTGGACGCCTTCGCCGAGCATCTGGTGGTCTACGAGCGGCGTGCGGGCCTGCAACAGATTCGCATCAGCGCCCCAGACGGCAACAATGTGCGCTACGTCGCCTTCCCCGAGCCAGTCTACAGCGTGAGCGCCGAAGGCAATAAGGCGTACGCGACCGACACGCTGCGCTTCGCCTTCAGCTCGCTGGTGACGCCGCGCTCGATCATTGATTATGGGCTGGACACGGCCCACTGGGAACTGCGAAAGCAGGATGAGATCCCGAGCGGCTATGACCCGTCGCGCTACGTGGCCGAGCGGCTTGAGGCCGTCGCCGCCGACGGCGCACGGGTGCCGATCTCGCTGGTGCGCTTGCGCGACACGCCCCGCGACGGCACGGCGCTGTGTCTGCTGACCGGCTACGGGGCGTACGGTTACACCTACGATCCCAGCTTCAACGCGAACATCTTGAGCCTGACCGAACGCGGCTTCGTCTTTGCCATCGCCCACATTCGCGGCGGGCGCGAGCTAGGGCGGGCCTGGTACGAGCAGGGGCGTCTGGGGCACAAGCAGAACAGCTTTAGCGACTTCATCGCCTGCGCCGAGGCGCTGGTGACGCAAGGCTACACCAGCCCGGCGCGACTGGCGATCACCGGCACCAGCGCCGGTGGCCTGCTGATGAGCGCCGTGGTCAACGCACGCCCTGAGCTGTTCCGCGCTGTGCTGGCGCGTGTGCCCTTCACCAACGTCGTCGCCGCGATGCTTGACCCGAATTTGCCCCTGACGATGATCGAGTACGACCAGTGGGGCAATCCGCACGACCCCGCGCAGTTCCGCTCTCTGCTGAGCTACTCGCCATACGAGCATGTGGCGGCCAAAGCCTACCCGCACATCCTCGCCACGGGCGGACTCAACGATTTGCAGGTGCCGTACTGGGACCCGGCCAAATGGGTCGCCCGTCTGCGCGCCCGCAAGACCGACGACAACCTGCTGCTGCTGCGGATCAACATGACCGCCGGACACAGCGGCGCCTCGGGCCGCTTCGCCAGTCTTGAAGAGACTGCGTTCGAGTACGCTTTTCTCCTGAAGGCGCTGGGCTATAGCAATCCTACACAGGTTGTTTCGCGCCCGCCCGGTGGCTGAAGCCACGGGCTACGGGATGCGAAGGCCGCCTGCGCGCCCTGGATGAGCCTGCGAAGGCAGGCTTCGCAGATCAAGAGCCGGAGACGTTAGTCCCCCGGATTCAATGACCCGGATAGGATTGCTCTATGCCCGCCACTCGCGCCGCATTCCCCGCGACAGACGCCCCGCACAATATCGCCCGCTACATGCCCATCATGGCCCGTGAACGGCCCGACCAGGTTGCCGTCGTGATGGGCGAAGGCCGCGACCGCGCTGGCAAGGTGCTGTACCGACGCCTGAGCTTTGCCGAGCTTGACGTGGTGAGTGACCGCTACGCCTGGGGGCTGAGCGGCGCAGGGATTGGGCGCGGCACCCGTGTGCTTTCGATGGTGCCTGCTGGTCTGCCGCTCATTAGCCTGACCTTCGCCCTGCTGAAGATCGGGGCCGTGCCCATTCTGATTGACCCGGCGATGGGCCAGCGCAACATGGCGCAGTGCATCGTCGAGTGCGCCCCCGAGGCGCTGATTGGCGTGCCGCGTGCCCAGTTGGCCCGCCTGCTCTTCCCCGCCGCCTTCCGCAGCGTGCGCCTAAGCGTGAATGTCGGCACGCGCTTGCTGCCGCTCGGCCATGTGAATCTGGCGGATCTGAGCGTGCCGCTCCGCACGCCGTTCCCACTTGCCGATGTTGCGCCCGACGAGGCGGCGGCGATCATCTTCACCACGGGCAGCACCGGCGTGCCCAAGGGCGTGCTGTACGAACACAGCATGTTCGCCGCCCAGATTCGTCTGCTGCGCGACCTCTTCGGCGTCTCGGCGGGCGAAGTCGAGATGCCGGCCTTCCCACTCTTCGCCCTGTTCAACGCAGCGCTCGGCTGCACCTCCGCCATCCCGCCGATTGACCCGACACGGCCCGCCAGTTGCGA
>CAIWXH010000452.1 GCA_903916565.1 uncultured Oscillochloris sp.
CCGTAGCCACTGATGCCAGGGCTTCGCCCGCCGGGGGGCTGAAGCCCCCGGCTCTTGAGTTGCGAAGCCTGCCTTCGCAGGCTCGGTAGCCCGCTTCAGCGGGCTTTGCAGATACTAGCCCGTGGCTTTAGCCACCGGGCGTGCAACCGTAGCCACTGATGCCAGGGCTTCGCCCGCCGGGGGGCTGAAGCCCCCGGCTCTTGAGTTGCGAAGCCTGCCTTCGCAGGCTTCACGAGGCCGCGCAGGCGGCCTTCGCACCCCGTAGCCCGTGGCTTTAGCCACCGGGCGTGCAACCGTAGCCACTGATGCGCCCATCACGGGCCGAATGGCTCCCGTATGCTATAATGCGCCGAAGTGTGGCGGCAACGCCGCATCTTTTCATGTGTATGCCAAGGTTCGCAGCGACTTTACCGTTTGGCCTCACGTAGCGCGTTCTGCTGCGCTTGGCCTGAAACCTGAAACCTAGCCCCTGAAACCTTGTCTATGGCGCATCTGAGCGGAGCGTACCCCTATGAGCGATAGTCGCCCCGAGAAAAGTTCGCCTGAGCGCTACGATCCGACCCTGATTGAGCAGAAGTGGCAGGATCGCTGGGCCGCCGACGAACTTTATAAGACCAGCCCCGCCGATGAGCGCCCCAAATACTTCATTCTCGATTTCTACCCCTACCCCTCGGGCGAAGGGCTGAGCGTCGGCCATTGCCGCAACTATGTCCCCACCGACCTCATCGCCCGCTACCATCGCATGAAGGGCTTCAACGTCCTGCACCCGATGGGCTGGGATGCCTTCGGCCTGCCCACCGAGAATCAGGCGATTAAGACGAAGACTAACCCGGCGGTGCTGACGAAGCGCTACGCCGCGAACTATAAGCGCCAGATGAATTTGATTGGCGCCAGCTATGACTGGAGCCGCGAGATTACCTCGTCGGAGCCGGATTACTACCACTGGACGCAGTGGATCTTTCTGCGCCTGTACGACCACTGGTACGACCCCCGCGCCGACGCGGCGCGCCCCATCAGCGCGCTGGAGTCCGAGTTGGCGATCAGCGGCACGGCGCAGATTGGCCTGCCCCTGTCTGAGCGCCAGGTCAGCGCCGAGGAGTGGCACGCCTACACGCCGCTCCAGCGCCAGGAGTTTCTGAAGCGCTTTCGGCTGGCCTATCGCGGCACGGCCACCGTGAACTGGGACCCGGTTGATAAGACTGTGATCGCCAATGAAGAGGTTGGCCCCGACGGGCGCGCATGGCGCTCCGGCGCCCTGGTCGAGCGCAAGGTGCTGCGCCAGTGGTTCTTTCGCATCAGCGCCTTCGCCGAGCGCCTGGATCGCGATCTGGACACGGTTGACTGGCCCGCCCGCATCATCACGATGCAGCGCAACTGGATCGGCAAGTCCACTGGCGCCGAGGTGAGCTTTAAGATTGCAGATTTTAGATTGCAGATTGCAGCCGAGCATGCCGACCCGGATCAATCGGCAATCAACAATCAGCAATCTGAAATTATCGTCTTCACCACGCGCCCTGATACGCTGTGGGGCGCGACCTTTATGGTCTTGTCGCCCGAGCATCCGCTGGTGGCGAAGCTGACGACACCCGAGCAGCAGCAGACGATGGATGCCTACGCCGCTCAGGCGCGGGCGAAGGCCGCCGTGGTCACCCTGGTTGAGGATAAAGAGAAGACCGGCGTCTTCACCGGCGCGTACGCAATCAACCCGGTGAACGGCGCGCAGATCCCGATCTGGGTCGCCGATTATGTGCTGATGGGGTACGGCACCGGCGCAATTATGGCCGTGCCCGCCCACGACGAGCGCGACTTCGCCTTTGCGCTGAAGTTCGGCCTGCCGATTATTCCCGTGATTGGGCGACCGGATGACGCCGCCCGCTCGGTGCTGCGCCCCGATAGCTACAGCGCCGCGTTGCCCGCCAAGCTGCGCGAGGCGGGCTACACCTTCAGTGAGGACGCGGGCCAGATCGTGGTTGAGCTGACGGGTGCCCAGGCGATGGCCTACGCCGCGTTGGTGCGCCCACATCTGCACAATGGCTGGACTGAGGTGGTCGGCGCGGGCTGGCTGGCGATTTTCCCCGACGAGATTATCGCCTGGGACTCGGTCGCTGCCGACGCCCGCATCACCAACCGCATTCGCACCACGCTGCGGGTTGATGCGCTGCCAAGCTTTATGGCCTATTTGGTCGCTGAGCCAGCGTACCGCGACTTGGTTTTTCATGCTGAAACCGGGGAACCAATTCACTCCGGGCCGATCAACGGCCTGCCCGCCGCCGAGGCCATCACGCGCACCGTCGCCTATCTGGAGGAGCGCGGCGTCGGCAAGGGACGCCTCAACTTCAAGATGCGCGATTGGCTGATTAGCCGCCAGCGCTACTGGGGCACGCCCATTCCGATCATCCACACCGAAGATGGGCTGGAGGTGGCGGTCACCGATGCGGAACTGCCCGTCACGCTGCCCGGCGTAGACAGCTACGAGCCAACCGCCACCGGCGAGTCGCCCCTGGCGAAAATCGCCGAGTGGGTCAACGTCACGCTGCCCGACGGGCGCACAGGCCGTCGCGAGACCGACACGATGGGCACGTTCGCCTGTTCGTCGTGGTACTTCTTGCGCTTCATTGACCCGCGCAACGCGCAGGCGCTGGGCACCACCGCCGCGCTATCGTACTGGCTGCCGGTTGATATGTACGTCGGCGGCGCCGAGCACGCCGTGATGCACCTGCTCTACGCCCGCTTCTGGACGAAGTTTCTGCACGATTACGGGCTGGTGCCGTTCATTGAGCCATTCAAGGCGCTTCGCAACCAGGGCTTGATTCTGGCCCCGCCGAAAGAGGTGGACGGGCAGATCATCATCGAGAAGATGTCGAAGTCGAAGAATAACGTCATCACCCCCGACGAGGTGGTGGCGAAGCACGGCGCCGATGCGCTGCGCGGCTACGAGTGCTTTATCTCGGACTTTGAGGCTGCGGTGCCGTGGAGTACTGACGGTGTGCCTGGTATTCGGCGCTGGCTCGAGCGTGTCTGGCGCATTGTGCTGAGCGCCGGTGATGAGCGAAGCCAGTCGAGCGAGTTCAGCGAGCGTCAATTGCAGCGCCTGACCCACCAGACGATCCAGCGCGTTGAGAACGATATTAAAGCGTTCAAGTTCAACACGCTGGTCGCCGCCCTGATGGAGTTTACGAACGGCCTGTACAAAGCGCGTGACGCCGGGCTGGCGAGTACGCCCGCGTGGGGCAGCGCGATTGAGGCGCTGCTGCTGCTGACGGCACCCGTCGCACCGCACATCGCCGAAGAGCTATGGGCGCGCATCGGGCGCAGCTACAGCGTCCATCAGCAAGCGTGGCCCACGGCTGACGCGGCCCTAGCCGCCGAGGACGAAATCGAGATTGTCCTGCAAGTTAATGGCAAGGTGCGCGACAAGCTGACGGTACCGGCGAACGCCGACGCGGCGCAACTGCACGAGCTGGCTATCGCCAGCGAGCGGGTCAAAGGCTATGTCGGCGACAAGACCATCCGCAAGGTCATCGTCGTCCCCGGCAAGCTGGTGAATGTGGTGGTTAGCTAACGATGCTCAGCCGACGGACCTTAAACGCCTACGTGGTGCTGCTCGCCGGGATTACGCTTTTTCTGCTGCGGCGCCTGGTGCTGCCGACCTCTTTCGAGCTTGATGGGCTGCCCTTTGACATCGCGACACCGTCGGCACTGAATGCCTGCTACAACGTACCAGCGCTAGACATGTGTGGTGACGGCGTGATCGTCGGCCTGACGATCATCGGCGTGACGCTCGCTGCCGGGTGGGGCCGGACGGGGCGCATGATCTTCGCCGTGATCCTTTCGCTGCTGCCCATCGGCCTCTACTTCATCCTCAGCCCCATCTGGCTCACGCTAATTCTGCTGGTTCTGCTGCCGCTGGCCCTCGACCTTGGGGTGCGCCTGCTCATTCCTGCCTAGCAGTAGGAC
>CAIWXH010000453.1 GCA_903916565.1 uncultured Oscillochloris sp.
AAGGCGATTGGCTCCTCGCCCTTGATAATCAGATCTTGGTTCACCACATCGAGCATTTCGAGAAAGGACATATCGGGACTGACATGGTCGGCCTGATAGGTCTTGAACGCGCCTGGCGTCTTACCGTTCTTCTGGCGCCAAACGTTGAGGGTGAGCTTCATAGGTCGCTATCGCTCCATTTTGGATTTGAGATTTGAGATTTTGGAGCAATCTCAAATCTGAAATCCAAAATCTCAAATTACTTGTAGCTGCGCTGCGACGGCTTGACGTACTCGAAGGTCAGCGCCTCTTTGTGCAGCGTGGGCTTCGCAAGGTCGCCGCTGTACTGCCATGCCGCCGCGTAGCTGAAGTTCTCGTCGTCGCGCTTCGCCTCGCCATCATCGGTCTGGCTCTCTTCGCGGAAGTGGCCGCCGCACGACTCGGTGCGGGCCAGCGCGTCACGACAGAGCAACTCGCCCAGTTCGAGGAAATCGGCCACGCGACCGGCCTTCTCCAGCTCTTGGTTGAAATCGCCACCCTCGCCGGGGACGCGCACATTCTTCCAAAACTCTTCGCGCAGCGCAGGAATGCGGGCGATGGCGCGGCGCAAACCAGCGTCGTTGCGCCCCATGCCGCACTCGTCCCACAGCACCTTGCCCAGTTCGCGGTGGAACGAGTCAACCGTGCGCTTGCCCTTGACGCCCAGCAAGCGCTTGACGCGAACCGAGATCTCCGTCTCGGCCTCGCGGAAGGCGGCATGGTCAACGTCCAGGCCACCGGCCTTAACGCCCGCCAGGTAGTTGGCGACGGTGTAGGGCAGCACAAAGTAGCCGTCGGCCAGCCCCTGCATCAGCGCCGAGGCGCCCAGGCGGTTCGCGCCGTGATCCGAGAAGTTGGCCTCGCCGGCGACGAACAGGCCGGGGATTGTGCTCATCAGGTTATAGTCAACCCAGAGACCGCCCATCGTGTAGTGGATGGCCGGGTAGATCCGCATCGGCGTTTCGTAGGGGTTTTCGCCGGTGATCTGGGCGTACATATCGAAGAGGTTGCCGTAGCGCTCGGCGATCTTCGCCTTGCCCAAGCGCTTGATGCTCTCGGCGAAGTCGAGGTAGACGCCCAGGCCGCCGGGGCCGACGCCGCGCCCTTGGTCGCAGACCTGCTTGGCGTTGCGCGAGGCCACGTCGCGGGGCACCAAGTTGCCGAAGCTGGGGTAGCGCTCCTCAAGATAATAGTCGCGCTCGCCCTCGGGGATCTGCTGGGCCGTGCGCGTGTCGCCCTTTTTCTTCGGCACCCAGATGCGGCCATCGTTGCGTAACGACTCGCTCATCAGGGTCAGCTTGCTCTGATGCTCGCCCGTCACCGGGATGCACGTCGGGTGAATCTGCGTGTAGCACGGGTTGGCGAAGAAGGCACCCTTGCGGTGCGCTCGCCAGATCGCCGTCGTGTTACAGCCCTTGGCGTTCGTGCTCAGGTAAAAGACGTTGCCGTAGCCGCCGGTCGCCAGCACGACCGCATCGGCGACGTGGCGCTCGACCTTGCCGGTGACCATGTCGCGGGTGATGATGCCACGGGCGCGGCCATCCACGACCACCACGTCGAGCATCTCGCTGCGCGCGTGCATCTCGACCGTACCGGCGCCAATCTGGCGACTGAGCGACTGATAGGCACCGAGCAGCAACTGCTGGCCGGTCTGACCACGAGCGTAAAAGGTGCGTGAAACCTGGGCGCCGCCGAACGAGCGGTTATCGAGGTAGCCGCCGTACTCGCGGGCGAACGGCACACCCTGCGCGACACACTGGTCAATAATATTCACCGAGACTTGGGCCAGCCGGTAGACGTTGCTCTCGCGGGCGCGAAAGTCGCCGCCCTTTACGGTGTCGTAGAAGAGGCGGCGCACGCTGTCGCCGTCGTTGCGGTAGTTCTTGGCGGCGTTAATGCCGCCTTGGGCGGCAATCGAGTGGGCGCGGCGCGGGCTGTCCTGGTAGCAGAAACACTTGACGTTATAGCCCTGCTCGCCCAGGGTCGCGGCGGCGGCGCCACCAGCCAGCCCCGAGCCGACCACAATCACCGTGTAGCGGCGGCGGTTCGCCGGGTTGACCAGCTTCATATCGAAGCGGTGCTTGTCCCAGCGCTGCTCGATGGGGCCGCTCGGCGCCTGCGCGTCGAGGCTTTTCACCGCTTGAACCGGCGGCACCGAGGCGCGGCCTGCTTTCGTATCACTCATTATGCGAATCTCCTCAACCTTCAGGCGGGCGCTGCGCGAGCCGTATTACACTGGCAAAATCACACGGAAGAGGACGGCGAGCGGAAACGAGAGGTTGCCAATCGTGACGGCGACGGCGATCAGGATTGCCAGACCGCGCAGCAGCCCGGTGTACTTCGCGCTGTTCAGGCCAAGCGTCTGGAACATGCTCCACACCCCGTGGAACAGGTGCAGGCCCAGGAACAGCATGGTCAGCAGGTAGAAGCCCGCGACCAGGGGATGCTGGAAGCCAAGCACCACATTGTTGTAGACAAAGTACTTGCCGCTCTCGGCGTGATGGTACTGACCAGCGTCATAGCCAACCGCCCCAAAGGTTAGGTGCAACAGATGGTAGACAATAAAGAGGAAGATCAGCAGCCCGCCGAAGCGCATGGTATAGGCCGCGTAGCCCGTTTGGCGCTTCAGCGCGCCGTAGCGCTTCAAGGTGCCCACCGCATTCTTGGCGGTGGTCTTCTGCGACTGGGCCGTCAGCGCCGTGGCCGACCAGATGTGCAGCACCACCGAACTGAGCAGCACGACGCGGGCGATCCAGAGCAGATGCTCGTAGCCCAAGACCGGGTGGCCGAGGTCGCGTAGGCCAGATGCGTAGGCGTTGAAGACATCCGGCCCCATATACAGCTTGGTGTTGCCGTACATGTGGAAGGCGATAAAACCGACGAGGATAAAGCCGGTGAGCGCCATGATCACCTTTTTGCCGACCGACGTGCGGTAGAGTGTGAGAACCCCTGTCATTTCGCGTCCTTCCAAATGCACACACAAACGCAGCGTATGCGTTGCTTACCCCGCATCGCTGCCGTAGGGTGTTTGAGTGAACTGTTGACAAGGCGGAATTATAGCCCAAAGCCTAGCCGCGTGCAAAGAACGTGAACCCCTTGTGAAGAGCCGCACAGGGCGGTAGAAAGCCAGATGCCCCGTATAGAACGGGGCGATCTAAATACGATAGCCAATCAGTCTATGTAGACTTACTGGTGTCTCCAGCCCGGTCAGGTGCGGCACCTGACCGGGCTTTTCGCGCCGCCGCCCAACCCGGCGCTACAGATCCAGGCGCACTTTGGCCCCAAAGTTCTTCTTCTCTTTACTGGGGAAATAGGTGAGGCACGCGGCGTCCAGCAGATCCGCCGTCAGTGACGGCTGCTCCATGTTGTACTTCGCAATCGAGATCATCTGGTCAAGAATGTCGCGGGGCTGACACATGCGGAAGGGCCGGTCGTCGGGCTTGTACCACTTGGCGATCAGGTAGTCAATCCCGCGATCATCGTAGGCCACCTTCCGCACCTTGCACATAATCCTGAAAATCTCACGGAACTGGTCTTCCGTGGGGTCAATGATCTCGAACTTGAACTTGATGCGCCGCAGCAGCGCATCGTCGCCCAGATCCTTCGGGTCCAGGTTGGTCGAGAACATAATCAACTGGTCGAAGGGGATCTGGATCTTCTGGCCGGTGACCGTGTTCAAGTAGTCGTAGCGCTTCTCCAACGGCACGATCCAGCGGTTCAGCAGATCGAAGACGCGCACTTGCTGGCGCCCGAAGTCGTCGATCAGGAAGATGCCGCAGTTGGCCTTCATCTGGAACGGGGCCTCGTAGATCCGCGAGGTCGCGTTATAGACCAGATTAAGCTGGTCGAGGGTTAGTTCGCCGCCGACGATCACCACCGGGCGCCCGATGCGAATCCAGCGCTTGTCGAACTCAACCTCGGCAGGCCAGGGGTTGCGCGGCTTCTCGTGGACGATGCTGTCGTACATCTTGATCACCGCACCATCGGCGTAGATCGTCTGCGGGATGAAGATGTCGTCGCCCATCAGGTGCATGATGCGCTCGGCAATCGTGGTCTTGCCGTTGCCGGGGTAGCCGAAGAGCATCACCGACGAGGCCGAGTTGACCGCCGGGCCAACCATGTTCAGGATGGACTCGTCGATCACCAGACCGCTGAACGCCTCGCGGATGTTGTGCCGGGTCACCTTGACGTTCTTCACGGTCTGGGCCTTGACCGAATCGAGCCATTGGTCGAACACCACTGGGCATGGGCCGGCGTACTGGGTTTTCTGGAGCGCCGACTGCGCCGAGCCAAGCCCCTTGGGGGTGAGGACGTACTCGTAGTTGATGTCGCCGTAGCCGCGCTGCCCGATGATGTCAATCTGCTCAAGGTTCCGCAGATCAACGATCACCTGCTCGACAATGGCGTAGAACAGACAGAGCGCATCGGCCAACTCGCGCCCTGTGGCCCGCCCTTTGTTGTACAGCACGCGCAGAAAGTGTTCGGTCAGAAAGGTGCGGTTGAGGCCCGTCTCCTCAAGCGTGGAGGGTTCTTTGGGCAGAAAACTGTTGCTGACCTGCGGGTGCGACTCCGCCTCGCTGGGCGGCGGGTCGCCGAACACCCGTAGCCCGGAAATATTCTCGCCCTTGGCCCGCGCCGCATTGATCATCTGCTCAAGCTCTTGAATGTGCATGGCGAGATGTAGCGTCGCGTCGGTGTCGCTGATGGCCTGGGCCTCTTTGTAACAGGTGTACACGGCCCGCGCCACTGTGTATTTGACGCCATCAACGTACATGTGGTGGAGATAGTCGGTGTCGCGTACGTAGCAGTCGCGGGGGGGCGATTTTCGCGCCTGCATCTCTTCGTAAGATTTTTGGTCGAGTAGGAAGCGCATAGGGTAGATGACCTCATGACCAAGCGTGAACGGAATACTCCAACAGTACCATACGCCACGGGGTTGAGGACAGGTTTTGGTTAAAAAAGTATGGCGGGTTCCCCGCCGGGCGACGTTGCCTCAGCCCTGCGTTATCGGGCGGCGGCGCCGTGCTACAATACGGGCGATGAGCGACCAACGTCTTCCAGCCGTGCTGGCTGTCAACGAGCTTGATTTTATCAGCCACAGCCCCGCGCAGACCGAGCGGGTCGGCCAGCGCCTCGGCGAGCAGCTTCGCCAGGGCGATGTGCTGCTGCTCGTCGGCACGTTCGGTGTCGGGAAGACCCATCTGGTCAAGGGCATCGCCCGTGGCCTTGGGGCCGAAGAACTGGTCACTAGCCCGAGCTTTGTGTTGGTGAATGAGTACCGGGCTGGCCCGCAGCACCGCCGCATGCCCATCTATCACGTCGATCTGTATCGGATCGCCGAGGAGGCCGAGTTGACGACCATCGGCCTTGAGGAGTTGTGGGCTGGCGATGGAGTCTGTGTGATTGAGTGGCCTGAGCGCGCCCAAGCGGTGCTGCCGACTGCCCACCTCGCCATCCACATCCAGCACCTCAGCGAAACCAAGCGCCGCATGCGCTTTGCGCCCACTGGCGCCCACTATGTTGGCCTGGTAAGCGCCTTCAAGGATACCGTCTTCGCGTGATATTACTCGCCATTGACACCTCA
>CAIWXH010000454.1 GCA_903916565.1 uncultured Oscillochloris sp.
CGACGGCGGGTCGGGCGCTCCGCGACGCGCCAGCGCATCCGGCCAATCAGCGCCTTGACGGCCTGCACTTCTTCCCACGAACACTGGGCAAAATCCTTCGTACGCAGAATCTCGTCGCGGCTAAAGGTGAGCTGTAGCTCAAGTCGCTCGCGCTCGCGCCCCTCCTCGGTCGTGGCATCAGGCTCGTCGCGGCGGCGCAGGCGCAACTGGCGGCGGGGCAAGGGAAGCTGCGGAACCATCGCGTGCAGGAGCTGCGACGCGGGGCGGGCGGCGGGGGCGGTGCGCCAGTAGAACGTGAAGGCCGTCTCGAAGAGGGGCAGATCCTCGTGGCGCAGCACGAGCATACAGCGCAGCGCAGCGCGAAAATCCTCGCGGCTGGTGATGGGGACGTACGCCAGCCCGTCGAGGGCGGCGAGCATCTGGCCGGGGCTGACTGGCACGCCCAGTTCGCGCAGCAGGTAGCCGAAAGCCAGCAGGTGCGTGGTCAGATAGCCAGCGGTCTTCTCGTCCATAGGCTCGCATTTTAGCATACAGCCCACGGGCGACTGTGAAGCGGGGTATAGTATTGATACATCAAGGATCACGATTCAACCAACGACACCCATCTTGGCGCAAGTGGAGGGGGTGACGATGATGAGCGACAGCAGCAGCACTTGGCTTGAGCAGATCCGCAGCTACTTCGAGAGCCTGAGTCCGCAACCGTTTGCGGCGCCGACAGCGCCGGAACCGCCCGCGCCGCGCCGTCTGGGGTTGGCCCTGGGCGGGGGTGGCGGCAAGGGGATGGCCCATCTCGGCGTGCTGCAGGTGCTTGAAGAGCTGGCGGTGCCCATTGACCTGATGGTGGGCAGTTCGGTGGGCGGCGCGGTGGCGGTACTCTATGCCGCCGGTCTGAGCTTCGAGGCGATCCGTGAGGTCTTTCGCGGCACGGCGCTGCATCGCATCGCGGTGCCCGACCCGACCCGCACCGCCTTGATTGGGCAGCGCCGCCGCGAGGCGATCTTGCGCCAATTGTTGGGCGACCGCACCTTCGCCGACCTGCGGATGCCCTGTGCGGTGATGGCGACCGACTTGGCGAGCGGGCGTGCGGTGCTGATTGACGAAGGCCCGCTGGTCGAGGCGCTGCTGGCGACGACCGCCATCCCGTCCATTCTGCCGCCAGTTGTGCGCGGCGACATGATCTTGGCCGACGGCAGCATCCTGAACAATCTGCCGGTTGATGCGGCCCAGCGCCTCGGCGCGCAGCGGGTGATCGCGGTCGCCCTGAATGATGCGGGGCCGAGCTTTGCGCTGGCGCCCTTGCCGGACGATAAGCCCATGGCCCGCCTGACGCTGGCACCGCAGCAGTTCGCCATCGCGGGCCGCGCCCTGGCGCTGCTGATCAACCAGGCCACGACGCTCCAGTTGCGCGACAACCCGCCCGCCCTGCTGATCAGCCCTGCGGTGGCCGACATTCCGATTCTTGATATGACCAGCACCAAGGGCGAGCAGGCGGGCTTCGCCGCAGCCCACGAGCTGGCCGACGAGCTGCTGGCGCTGCGGGCCTGGCGGCTAGAGCCACCCGCGCCGCTGCCTGCGCCCGCGCCGCTGCCTGCGCCCGCCCGCCCCTGGCTGAATCTGCCCTTCCAGATGCCCCGCTGGGGCGAGGAGCAGGTGGCCCAGCGCACTGATGGGCCGCAGCCTTGAGCTGCTGGGGAGGTATAGAGCTGTGGAGCTGTGCCCGACATCTCCACACCTCCATATCTCCGCACGGCTCACGGGTTGCCAGAGCGCCAGCCGGGGTTGACAACCTACTACCCTAGAGGCACCCTGGAAGACGTACAGTCTTCCCATTAAGGCTACCCCCCCCAAGCAGCTCTTGGCGCAGCGCAGCGTCCCCCGCCGGTTCTATGCCCGAGCGGCGGTGGTGCTGCTTGCCGACAACGCCCGCTCAGTAAGGCTCCAGTGTGGCCCGTTTTCTTCGCACGCAGATTCGGCTCATCGCCACGTGGCACCCGCAGGGAGATCTCGGTCTCCGACTTTGTGCTATGCGTGGCTCGTCTTCCGCCGCCCCAGACGCGCAAGCATGTCAGCACTAGCTGTCAAAAGAGAGGTAGGTACCCAGTGGGTGAAATTGAGGGCTTTCTAAAATACGAGCGCCAGGAGCTGCGTGGCCGTCCGATCACGCTGCGGCTGCGCGACTACCAAGATGTCTACGAACCAGTTGACGACGCTCTGGTCGCCCAACAGGGTGCCCGCTGTATGGACTGTGGCATCCCGTACTGTCACGTCGCCTGTCCCTTGGGTAACTTCATCCCATTCTGGAATGATCTGGTCACCGAGGGTTACTGGGAGCGGGCGCTGGAGCAACTGCACCGCGATAATAATTTCCCCGAGTTTACCGGGCACCTCTGCCCCGCGCTCTGTGAGGGTTCGTGCTCGGTCGGCCTGAACTTCAACCCGGTGGCGATTAAGCTGGTTGAGATGCGGATCATCGAGCGGGGCTTTGAGGCGGGTCATGTGCGCCCCGAGCCGCCCCTGACGCTGACTGGCAAGCGCGTGGCGGTCGTCGGCTCTGGCCCGGCTGGCCTCGCCGCCGCCCAGCAGTTGCGCCGTAAGGGCCACGAGGTTTCGGTCTTCGAGCGTGACGACCGCATCGGCGGGCTGTTGCGCTACGGCATCCCCGATTTCAAGCTGGAGAAGGGGATCATTGACCGACGCCTAGACCAACTCAAGGCCGAGGGTGTGAACTTCATCACGAGCGTCCACGTCGGGGTCAGCATTCCCGCCGAGGAGCTGTGCGCGGGCTTCGATGCGGTGCTGCTGGCGGGCGGCGCGCAGCAGCCGCGTGACTTGGCGGTCGAGGGGCGCGA
>CAIWXH010000455.1 GCA_903916565.1 uncultured Oscillochloris sp.
CCTCACCCCCTGCCCCTCTCCCTCACGGGGAGAGGGGAGTTTCTTCATCAGGATGCGCTCGGCTCCCCCTCTCCCGTTCAGGGAGAGGGGGCTGGGGGGTGAGGGCTGTCCGGCGACCACACGACTTTGCACATGCCCTGCTACATCAGCGGCGGGCCACGCACATCTGCACGCGAAAATGGTATGATACGGGGATGTATAGCCGCGTATCACAGAGGTGTGCATGGCGTTCTGGCGTCGTGGCGGGCTGCGCGCCCGCCTATTCCTTGCCCACGTGATTGTGATTGTCGCTGGGGCAGTGACGCTCTTTGTCGTGACACTGGTCACGGCGCCGACCCTGCACGACCGGCTCATGGCCGCCGTACTCGGCCCTGGACATACGGTAGCGCAGAACCCAGACATGGCCGCGATGGAGCAGGCGACCAGCGCGATCTTTCAGACGGCGACCCAGCAGGCGCTGCTCCTGAGCGGCGGGGCGGCGATCCTGGTCGCGGTGGTGGTCAGCCTGCTGATCTCGGCGCGGATTGTCACACCGGTGCGACATATGCTCGCGGCCAGTCGGCGCATCGCGGCAGGACACTACGCCGAGCGAGTACCCGCCCAGGGCGCCGACGAACTGGCCGCGCTGGCCGCACAGTTTAACACGATGGCCAGAGAACTGGAGGCGACTGAGCAGCGGCGCGTCGCCCTGATCGGGGATGTGGCCCACGAGCTACGCACGCCCTTGTCCACGATTGCGGGCTACATTGAGGGAGTGCTCGACGGCGTCGTGCTTCCATCGGACGAAACTTGGGCGCTGATGCAGGATGAGGTCGGGCGGCTCGTCCGGCTGGTGCGCGACCTCCAGGAGCTGTCGCGTGCTGAGGCGAAGCAGATAGCCCTACACCCCAGCCCGATGGCCTGTGCATCACTGATCGCACAGGCAGTCGCCCGCCTGGCCCCGCAGTACGCCGAGAAAGGGGTAGATCTCGTCGTTGCTGCTCCGGCGGATCTACCGACGATTGAGGTTGACCCGGATCGCATGCTCCAGGTGCTGGTCAACCTGCTGGGAAACGCGCTGCGAGCCACGTCGGCGGGCGGGCGGGTAGCGGCGACGGCGCAGCACACCGATGAGGCCGTGATTGTGACGGTGGCCGACACCGGCATCGGCATTGATGCGGCTCACCTGCCGCACCTCTTCGAGCGCTTCTACCGCGTTGACCCGGCCCGCTCGCGGGGACTCGGCGGCCACGGCATTGGCCTGACCATCAGTAAGTCGCTGGTCGAGGCCCACGGCGGCCAGATCTGGGCCGCCAGCGATGGACTCGGCGCGGGCGCTACCTTTGGCTTCACGCTCCCGGTGCGCCAGCCGTGATCCGACCGTGGCGTCGTCATCTGCTAACAAAAAAAGATTAGGAACGGCGAATCTACCCCCCCAAATTGTCGTGAACGTAGCGCCGCCTTTCAGGCGGTCAGGAGTACCACCGCAGGCGGGAAGCCCGCGCTACAAACTGTCACGCGGGAATGGCCGTTTCTGAACCATGTCTATTGCTGAATTACACCTCATCCTCACCGAGCCGACGGGTGGCGTAGGTCAGTTCGCGCCGCCCCACGCCGGTGGTCTGCCCCGTGGACTCCAGGGCAGCGGCTTCGCGCAGGGCGACCTCGGCCAGCGACGGCTCGCCAAGGTCGCGCAGGCGGGCGGCGGCGGCGCGCATCAGCCCGGCGGCACCGATGTGGTCGCCGCTCCCGGCGGCATCCAGGGCGCGGCGCTGGAGACGCATGGCTGCCGCACGTCCGGCAGCGGCGAGGATGGCGGGCGCGGGCGGGGTGGCGGCGGCGGTATAGTGGGCCACAATATCGGCGCTGATGCGGGCGCTGCCACTGGATGCGGTCAGCGCACAGAGACGACGGCGGGCACCGCCGGGCGGTGGGCGGGGCGGCTCCGGCGGGGCCAACAGCTCCAGCAGCAGGCGGATGGGCGCGCCGCGCTCCAAGTCGCCCAGATGCAGCGTCTGTAGACGCGGGTCGTTGCCAGATGGCTCCAGGGGCGCGAGGCCCGGATTGATCCGGGTGGCCCGGCGCAGGGACACGCTTTGGGGCAGGGTGATCTCTAGGCTGAGCGACTGAGCGGCCACGCCCCGCGCCGCATCCAACTCGGCGGATACTGCGGCGGGGATCTGGTCGGCGCGGCGCATAAAACTGGCCCGCCCGCCGCTGAGGTCGGCCAAGGCAGTGAGCAGGTCGTCCTGAAACTCGCCCCCCAGCCCAAGGGTACTCACGCTCACGCCAGCGGCAGCGGCCTGGCGCGCCAGACTCAGGCAGTCGTCGGGGTTCTCAGTAAAACCATCGGTGAGCAGGATGAGTCGGCGCACGCTACTGGGGGTTGCGCCGTGGGCCAGTTCAGCCAGGCCCAGGCGCATGCCTCTGGCCAGATCGGTACGCTCGCCGAGACGCAGGCTGCGCAGACGCGAGATCCCGGCCACCAGGTCGGCCCGCCGGTCGCCGCCAGTGCTAGGCACCAGCGTCTGGGCCTGCTCAGCGCAGGCCACCAGGCTAAAGCGGTCGGCCTGGTCGAGCCGCTCGACAACACTGTGCAGAGCGCGGGCAGTGTAGTCGAGGGCGCTGGGGGCGCTGGCCCGAATCTCGTCGGGTACCGGGCCGGACAGTTGCCAGACCGGCACGCCATCCACGAGTACCTCCTGGACATCACCGGCGCGCACCAGTTCACGAAATTGCTCCTCGTTGACGATGGGGATCCGCATCGAGCGACTCGCGTCAGCCACCAGCGCCCAGTTCACCGGCGCAGCGATACCCCCAGCATCGGCGGCGATAGACACTAGGGCGTAGCAGACCTGCGCCTGGGCACGCGGCGGCAGAGCGATCAGATCGGGTTGGATGCGAAGGATGAGGCTCATAGACCGCCCCACACACGTAGGGGCGCAGCAGTAGGGGTTGC
>CAIWXH010000456.1 GCA_903916565.1 uncultured Oscillochloris sp.
AAGGACTGGACGGCGCGGCGGGCCTTCGTCGCGTAGTCTGCCAGATCAAGGGCCATGGGGCGGCCCCATGCGCGTGTCAAGCGCCTTCTGCTCATCCGCTGATAGGCCGTAGAGGAGCGCCGTCGCTTGTCCACCCGCCGCACGATCCCCACGTTCCCCGGCGCTGATCAGCGCCTGCCGCAGCGCGGGGCACACCGTATGCCAGTGGGGGATGCGGATACGGCGCAGGTACTGTGCCTGGAACCGCAGGAAGCCGCCGTGCATCCGGGTAGAGTAGAGGGCGACGAAGAGCTGGGCGATGCCGGATCGTAACACCGCCTGCAAGGCGCGGAGATCCCAGGTGTCTGACACGATGTAGTACAGATTGTGGTGGGGGTAGAGCGTCCCCGGCTCGTAGACCAGGTGGGCCTCGCCCTTAATGTCGGGGATGAGCAGCTTTGGCCGTGCGGCGAGCGCGGGGGTGATGCGATCAATGGTGCGGTACCAATTCGCGGGGGCTTTCTGCGCGACGTGACGCCGCGCAATCACCTCGCGGCGCGCTTCGAGGTAGGCCCGCAACCGGGGATACGATTCCAGCGAGACGAGGCGGCCATCGTCCGCGAACGGGTTGATGACGCCCAGACCCTGCCAGCGCACGGCACCGCTCGTAATGTCTTTCGTGGTCACGAGGCGGAGCTTGCGGTCGGTCTCCACGTCGAGGGCGTCGTAGGGGCCGATGAACGCATGGTCGGCGCCGGTGGCGACCCCGATCCCCACCGTACACGCGGCTGCTTCGAGCGTGGGGAAGTATGCCTCCAGCCGTCGCACGAGCGCAAGCTGGTCAGGGGTCTCTAGCACCCATGGCTCGGCACCTGCGACGACCCGATCAATGGCCCGAACGGCGTGCGGGCCGGGAGGGAGCGGCTCAGCGGTGAGCAGTGCGGCGAGATCCGTAAGCGCCTGCGATGACACCGCCGGACGGCAGGCGACCCGGGTCACCGTCCCCTGCGTGCGGGCGATGACGGTGATTGCGGGGTAGGCGATCACGTCGGACTGGAAGGCGGGGGTGTCCACCATATTGACGTAGGTTTTGAGGTGGAAGTGTGTGGCGACCAGCGCACGCAGCGGGCCGCCATAGCGATTCTTCATCCAGCGATCCGCGCAGATAAAGCCCAGTTCGCCCCCGTCGGTCAGCAGCAGCAAGGAGCGCTCTAGGAAGGGGACGTAGAGGTCGGCCCGGTCATAGATGGTGTGGTAGCGCGCCCGGTACTCCGCCATGAGGGCGTCAGGGATGCGCTCCTGGCGCACGTAGGGGGGGTTGCCGACGACCATCTGAAACGAGCCGGGCAGATCCACCAGCAGGAAGTCGCCAGGGACGAGCCATGTGTCGGCGAGGTGCCCGGCGGCGGTGGCCGGGATGCCGTGGTGGAGGAGTCGGTCGCGCACGCGACTTTTGGTGAGCGCGAAGGTCGCTTGATGCAGCTCTACCCCACGCAGGGCAGCGGGTAAGACCGAGAGATCGCCCTGGTTGGGGCCAGCATGCCATGCCGCCATGAGCCGGTCGATGGCGGGGAGCAGAAAGTCACCCTGGCCGACCGATGGCTCCAGCAGACGCACCTGATCGAGGGGCTGATCGGCGCGATAGCCAATCAGGTCAAGCATGAACTGCACGACCTCTGGGCGGGTGAAGATTGCGCCCCGTTCCTCAATGCTCGCGGCGGATGGGTCTGCGATGACCACCGGGGCAATGGGCAGAACCATTGGCTGCTCGTGGGATGTGCGACTCGCCAGCTTGTGTTGGGTCACGGAACCGCCTTGCTCACCACGTCATGCACCAACGGATTGTACCGCATTGCGACGGTTTGGCTTCCAGCGCGCCCCTTGCCCCGCCTTCCTGCGCCTGCTATGATGGCCGCAGATCCGCCGCTTGATCTTGGAAAGAGGCTACTACCGATGGTAAACAGTGTCCCGCAGATCACGCTCATCTTCGCCGACGCTGACTCGACTCAGCCCGACCCCGCCGCTGTCGGTGCGACGGCACGGACGACCGTTG
>CAIWXH010000457.1 GCA_903916565.1 uncultured Oscillochloris sp.
GCGGGCAGCAGCGCAGCGCTTGTCGCCACCTCGCCCGTCAACGTGACGGCCAGCCGCTCCAATTCCTCCTCGCGCCCCACGAAGCCGGGGATCTGCGGGTAGGGCATGACCCAGGGCTGATGGTTAGGTGTTCGCAAACGGGCGCGATCAGGGTAGTAGGCCAGCGTTGCGCCTGTTGATCGGTCAAAGCCATAGTCGCCCGGTTGCGCCTCAGACAGCCCAAACTGGAGATGCGCGTGCAGGCTCTGCCACGTCACCCGTCCATCTTCCAGAATGGCTGCACCGGCCAGCCCGCGCAGCAAGGCCGCGCTGTAGCAGGTCGCGCCATCGGCCTCGTATGCCTTCAGGCGTGGACTGACGGCGGCGAGCGACTTACGCATCGCCGCATCCGTCCCCTCTGAGGCGACAGACTGGATATTCAGGGCCTTTTCCAGGCGTCGGCGCAGGTTGACGACCAGTGGGTCGGGGGCAGCGTCACCAACGGCCCCCGCGTAGCAGCAATCAAGCACCAGCAGCAGCCGGTTCGGCTCGTCGTGGCGCAATACCTTCTCTTGAAGCCACTCCATCGAGAGATGCGCGGTCGCGTCGTCGCATGCGTCGGCGGGGCGGAAGTTATGTGTGACCAGAAAGACATCGCTGCTGCCACTTTTGCCCGTGATGTAGCGCCCGTGGCCGATGTAGTAGATCAGCAGCAGCCCGTCGCTACCTGTGGCCCGACGGGCGTCGAAAATCGCACGGCGCACGGCGTCGCTGGTGGCAGCCTCACCGAGCAGCGGCCCGCCGCCGTGCAGCGTGAAGTCGCTGGCCGGGGCAGTGAGGGTGTGAGCCACCTGGCGTGCGGTCTCCTCGGCGTAGCGCAGCGGGGCTAGGCCCGTCTCTGGGCCGCCGTTGACGCCAATCACCAGGGCGATGTTGCGCGATGCCTCGCTCATTGTTTAGCTCTCAGGTGTCGGGGGTCGGGTGTTAGGTGTCGGGGGTCAGGTGTTAGGGGTCGGGTGTCGGGGGCAGCCGCACTCCCTGCGCTTTATTCGCCTGTTTCCCCTTGCGGCTTTGCGACTTTGCGCCTTTGCGCGAGATCTCCGGCCCTGCTTCCTGCCGTAGTATGGCAAGGGAACCTGGATCTTCGCTCAGTGTACCATGCAGATCGGACGAGCGAGCCTTAGGCACTCGTTCGTGGCAGGGCTGAGGCAATGTTGTGCTGCCGCGCCAGCCCTCACCCCCCTGCCCCCTCTCCCTGAGCGGGAGAGGGGGAGCCGAACGCACTCTAACGCAGAATCTCCCCTCTCCCCTTGAGGGAGAGGAGCCGGGGGTGAGGGGTAAAAGCGACATTGCCTCAGCCCTGCTCGTCCGAGGCGAGGAAGAGTCGCCTCTTGGCGAGGAAGAGTCGGCTCTTGGCGAGGAAGAGTCGGCTCTTGGCGAGGAAGAGTCGCCTCTTGGCGAGGAAGAGTCGGCTCTTGGCGAGGAAGAGTCGGCTCTTGGCGAGGAAGAGTTGGCTCTTGGTGAGGAAGAGTCGCCTCTTGGTGAGGAAGAGTCGCCTCTTGGTGAGGAAGAGTCCCCTCTTGGTGAAGAAGAGTCGCCTTTTGGCGTCCAAACACGCGCACTTTGGTTACACATTGGTAAGCGAGCTTAACTATAGTATGCCCGTGCGCCCATTGGGGCGACACGTCAACGCCAATCGACCAAGGAAGGACCCGCCCATGTTGCGCCAAATCGCCCCGGTTCCCCCTCTCACCCTCGCTGACGACCACAAGACGGTCATGGCCCTCCAGAATCTGCCCAGTTTCCAGTTCATCAATCCCCTGCATAACCCCGTCGAGCTGCTGCGGATTCAGACCGTGCTCATTCAGGAGCTACAGGAGGAGCAGGCAATCGAGGAGGCGCTCGCGCAGATCCGCGCACGCCGCGCCACGACCTCCCACACCTATCACGATGCCGTGGTGGGGGCGCGTGCCCAGGTGTTGGCCCAATACGGCCCTGACTCTACCGAGGTCGCGCTCATCGGGCTGACCCGCAAGTCGGAGCGCAAGCGGCCCACGCGCAGCAAGGCCACGCCTAAGTAGCGAGCGCCGCGTCACAGTCTCGTCGCACAGAGCCGGGGGCCTTCATGCCCCCGGCTCTTTCGGTGCAAAGCCTACCTATAACAATCCTATCCTGATTGTTGAATCCGGGGGACTAAAGTCCCCGGCTCTTGTATCTGCGAAGCCTGTCTACGCAGGCTGATGCAGACCGCGCAGGCGGCCTTCGCACCACGTAGCTCGTGGCTTCAGCCACCGGGCGGGCGCGAAACAACTTGTGTAGACTGCTATATGCAGGCTCGTGCAGCCCTCAGAACAACGCCCCCTGCCCTCAGCCGTCAGCTTTCAGCCCTCAGCCCTCAACCCTCAGCCCTCAAAACAGCTCCCGCACGACAGCGTCGGCGAAGGCCGTTACCGCCGCCCAGTCCGTGTACACATCGTCAGAGCGCGTGTCGGTGCTACCGCCCTGGCGCGCCATGAACCAGCGGATGAGCAGGCGCGTGAGGGGCGGATAGCGCGTGTAGGGGATCGCTCCGGCGATGATCGCCACCTGCGAAGGGTACCAGCCGGTCGCAACGCAGAAGCGAGCGACCACCTTGCGGGCCATAGCGGGGGCTGCGGGCCGAGTACTCGCGGCGACGCCGCTCACCGAGAAGAAAGCGCTGGGCGTGCGGTTTAGCAGCTTCCGATGCTGGCGAGCGAAGGCGTGGATAGGGCGCAGGTGCCGGTTCTGATACACCGGCGAGCCGAGGATGATCGCGTCAGCGGCGACCAAATCTGCCGACGGCGGGTTCGTCGCCACGTCATACACACTGGCCCGATGGCCTTGGGCCGCTATCGCCTGCGCGAGGTGCTGGGCGACCTTCGCCGTGTGGCCGTAGGTCGTCGCGTAGAGAATGCGGACCGTTGCCATTGTTTGCTCCCCTTGACCCAGGAGGGCCACCGATGTGCAGCGCTCACGAGCCTATGGTAGCACCATCTGCAAAGGGCGCAGCGATGGGGGGATCGTCGTAGCAGAACAAACAGAACCCCCGATCCAATGCCGAATGTCAGCAATGGAGCGGGGGTTCTGCAACGCGATGGAGAGGGGTTTCTGCTACGATGTAGAGAGGTTTCTGCAAAGCGTCAATCACACACACCTGAAGTCTGGCGACCCGGGAGGGATTCGAACCCCCGACACCTAGTTCCGAAGACTAGTGCTCTAATCCACTGAGCTACCGGGCCACGCCGCGCACAGTCTAGCATAGGGGCACTGGTTTGGCAATTGGCTCAGCCCAGCATCCGCCGCAAGCCCTCTTCGATGCTGATGCGGGGGCCGTAGCCGAAGTCGCGCTGGGCCGCCGTGTGGTCGAACCAGTGCGAGTGCGCCAGTTGCGCGATCAGAAAGCGGTTGAGGAACGGCTCGCCCGACAGATGCAAGACGCCGTGGGTCGTCTCGATCACAGTCGCCGCCGCCATGGCGACACCGACGGGGATGGCACGCCCGACGGGCGGGCAGCCCGCCTGCGTGACCAGCGTGTTGACGAATTGCCACAGGTTGACGGGCCGCTCTTGCCCGATGAAGTAGGCCCGCCCGCGCACCGGCGAGCGCTCGCTCAGCGCGTCGGCGGCCAGAAGGTGCGCCTCGGCGGCGTTGTCAACGTAGGTGACATCAACCATGTTCGTCCCGTCGCCCACCTGGAACAGCCGCCCTGCGCGGGCACGCGCAAGGAAGCGCGGCATAAAGTGCGGGTCACGCGGCCCCCAGACCAGATGAGGCCGCAGCGCCGTCGTCGCCAGTTCGGTGCGAGCCAGCACGAAACGCTCGGCAAGCGCTTTGGTGGCCGGGTACGGGTGCAGGTAATGCTCAGCATACGGGGTTGTCTCATCGGCCCCGGCAAGGTCACGCGCCCCAATTGCCACCGAGGGCGTTGAGGTGTAGACGAACTTCGGCACCCCGGCTTTTTCAGCGGCGTGAACGACGCGCTGCGTCGCCGTGACGTTGCTGCGGTAGTAGTCGTCGAAGCTGCCCCCCAGCCCGCCCGCCTTCGCAGCGACGTGGAAGACCACCTCGACCCCGCGCATTGCTGGGGCGAGCGTCACGTTTGCTTCCGCTACGCTTAGGTCGGCGCGCACGCACTCGACGCCCAGCGCGACCAACTCGGGATAGTCGCCGCGCCCAACGACGCGCACGCGGTCACCACGGGCCAGCAGCAACTCGACCAGCGTGCGCCCAACAAAGCCGTTCCCGCCAGTCACAAGCGTCAGCATAGAGCGCCCCATTTATCCGTGTCGGCGGACGTACGCGGCAGGATTTTCACCACGAAGCGCACGAAGATCACGAAGGCCGAGCCGTTGCCATTGCCGCTCCACCTCCGCATCTCCCCACCTCCGCATCTCCCCACCTCCGCATCTCCGCATCTCCCCATCGCCCCACCTCCCCATCGCTACATCACATTCAGCCGCTGCCCCTCGGCCCACACTGCCAGTTGCTCGCGGAAGATTTTGGCGTTGTGCCGAATGTCTACCGGGAAAGACGGGTGCAGCAGAAAGGCGCTGATGCCCGCCGTCATTGTGTGGCGGGCACCTAGTTCGCGTAAATCAGCCAAGAGCGCCGCACGAGCGCGGGGGTCACGCAGCACCTGGCGCTCCTTCGGCTCAATGATGACGACGGGCGTCTTGCGGCCCGTCGGGCCGAGGCCCACCAGGGCGCTACGCGCCACATCAGGGTGGCGGCCAAAGACCAGCTCGACCGGCTCGGTGAAGAGCGTGCCCGTCGCTGTGATGACGCGGTGGCTTTTGCGCCCGTAAAACCAGACCCGGCCCTCATCGTCGAGGTAGCCCAGGTCGCCCATACGATGCCAGATCGTCGCCCCTTCGCGCATCTTCGCCAGCGCGGTCGCCTCGGGGCGAGCGACGTAGGTCTTGGTTACCGCTGGGCCTTTGACCACAATTTCGCCTATTTCAAAGGGAGGGAGGGCCAGCGCATCGTCCCAGGTGGCGATGGGCGCGTCACTAAGCGCGATGATCCGCAGCGTCACCTCGGGCACGGGCCGCCCGATGCACGTCCCGGCCAGCGGGTCGGCGCCACGGGCGGCGTTGGCGGCGGTCACCTCGCGCCCGCTGATCGTCGTGATGGGCAGCGCCTCGGTGGCGCCGTAGGGCGTGTGCGTGTCGGCGTCGTGCGCCAGAATGTGGCGGAAGCTCGCGTGCAGCGCGGCGGGCACCGGGGCACCCGCCATCAGCACGCGGCGCAGGCTCGGCAGGTGCACAGCTTCTTTCAGACAGTGGGCGGCGACCTTCTGCCAAATCGCGGGTGAGCCGAAGCTAGAAGTGACCTGCTGGTCGCGCACGAAGGCCACGACGGCGGCGGGATCGCAACTGGCGGGCCGTGTCGGGTCAATCGGCGGGATGGCGGAGGTGCAGCCGAGCGCTGCGTTGAACAGGGCGAAGAGTGGGAAGGCCGGCATCTCGACTTCGCCCGCCGAGACGCCGAAGAGGTCGCGCAGCAGACGA
>CAIWXH010000458.1 GCA_903916565.1 uncultured Oscillochloris sp.
GGCCGTAGCCCCGGTCGTCACGCGGCGGGCCAGCGGGGCGCTCGTCCGACCGCCCGTAGGAGCCACGGTCACGCGGCGGGCCGTAGCCCCGGTCGTCACGCGGCGGGCCGGATGGGCGATCCTCACGCGGCGGGCCGGATGGGCGATCCTCACGCGGCGGGCCGTAGCCACGGTCACGCGGCGGGCCGTAGGAACCACGGTCGTCACGCGGCGGGCCGTAAGAACCACGGTCGTCACGCGGCGGGCCGGATGGACGATCCTCACGCGGCGGGCCGTAGCCCCGGTCACGCGGCGGGCCGTAGCCCCGGTCGTCACGCGGCGGGCCGGATGGGCGATCCTCACGCGGCGGGCCGTAGCCACGGTCACGCGGCGGGCCGTAGCCCCGGTCATCACGGGGCGGGCCAGCGGGGCGCTCGTCGCGGCGACCAGCCGCGCCTGGGCCGCGCTCGCCATCGGGGCGCGGGCCACGCTCAGCCTCAGGTGTACTGGCGGCGCGGGCGACCGTGCGGCGGGACTCAGCCTCATCGGCGCCCTCTTCACGGGGCGGGCGAACGGGAACGTGTGCCCGCAGGCCCGCCGCCTCCTCGTCCGTGAGCGCCCGATACTCGCGCAGCGGCAGGTCACCAAGCAGCAGGTCGCCCTCACGCACACGGATCAGGCGCCGCACCTCGTAGCCAAGCGTCTTGGCCGTCTCGCGGATCTGGCGCTTGCGGCCCTCGCGGAGTACCACGGTGTACCAGACGCCCTCATCAGTGGTCTCGGCGAGTGCCACCTTCGCGGGGGCGGTCATCTCGCCATTGAGCAGCAGCCCATTGCGCCACTCGCGCAAGGCGTCAGCCTCAAGGGGCCGGTCGAGGATGAGCCGGTACTCTTTCTCGACCTCAAACTTCGGGTGGGTCAGGTGATGCGTCAGCTCACCATCATCAGTGAGCAGAATCAGCCCCTCGCTATCAACATCGAGGCGACCGACGGGGAACACGCGGGTGGGCACATCGACCAGCTCGACCACCGTCGGGCGACCGTGCGGGTCATCAACCGTCGAGACAAAGCCGGCGGGCTTATGCAGCATGAGATAGGTGCGCTTGCCGGGCTGGCGTACTGGCTCGCCGTCAATCTGAATCGCATCCTGGGCAAGATCAACGCGGGTGCCCGGCTCTTGGACAACACGCCCATTGACGGTCACACGACCGGCGGCGATGATGGCCTCGCAATCGCGGCGGGAAGCGATCCCGGCGCTGGCAAGGACTTTTTGCAGACGTTCTGCGCTCACAAACACCTTCCTACGACCACTGGTGGGCCTTGATGCACGCGCCGACCATCGCCTCGGCGTCACGCCGAGGCGCTCAGGCGAGCGCTCTGAGAGAAGCTAGTAGAGTTACGGTACGAGGGTAACGTAGCCCTTAGTATACCATACAGCAGATGCAGTCAGTCCTTGGCATACCATACGGCCATGGCGGTTGCAACGTCGCCTTTTACCCCTCACCCCCGGCCCCTCTCCCTCAAGGGGAGAGGGGAGATTCGGCATCAGGAAGCGTTCGACTCCCCCCTCTCCCGCTCAGGGAGAGGGGGCTGGGGGGTGAGGGCTGGCGCGGCAACCGGACTTTGCAACCGCCATACCATACGGCCATGGCGGTTTGCGCGGTAGAGTAGAATACAGTGTACCAACCGCGCCAGCTAGACCGGCTGCAGGGTACGCGATGAACCTGGATCCCGCCCGTCAAATTTTTCCGCCGTTCCTCCCGATTTGGCTCCGCGAGCGCATTGGCACCCCGGAGCTTCAGCCGGGTATGGTTTGTGCATGTAACGCCACGATCCTTTACGCCGACCTGAGCGGATTCACGCAACTGACGGCGGACTTCGCAACCCTGCCCGACGGGGCCGAACGGCTTCACGACACGCTCAACCGCTGCTATGCCGCGCTGATTGAAACCATTGGAGCGTACGGTGGCGATGTCGTCTCGATTGCGGGCGACGCGCTGATGGCCTGGTGGCCCGAGCAGTTCGACCTGGATCTGGGCCGTCGGTGCGGCCAGGCGCTGCTCGCGGCGACCGATGCCTTGCCGCTGGTGATCACGCCAAGCGGCCCCTTCCGCTTCGCCCTCCGCATCGGCGTGAGCGCGGGCCTGGTGTACGCCGCCCTGGTTGGTCTGCCAAGTCACGGGCTGCACTTTGTGTTGAGCGGGCCAGCCGTTACCGCCGCCGCCGCCGCTGAGCGTGAGAGTGTGGCAGACGCCTGCTTGCTGATTGAGTTAGAGGCCGCCGCTGAGCCGCTGGAACAGCCGCCGTCGCCCGAGCCGAGCGTCGAGCTGAGCTGGGAACACTTCATTCCGCCGAGCTTTGCCGAGCGGCTGCGCCTCAACGAGCTTAACGCCGAGTACCGCCGCTGCGTCCCGGTCTTCGCCAGTTTCGACCTGCCCCGGCGGCCCGAGGAACTGCAACTCTTGGTGGCGCAAGTGCAGGCCGTGGTGCGCCGCTGGGGCGGCTGGCTGAATGAAATCGAGGTTGGGGACAAAGGTTCAATCTTCGTGCTGCTCTTCGGTGCCCCCATCGCACGCGGCGACGACACCAGCCGTGCGGTGGGCTGCTGCCTCGAACTGCGCGAGCGTGAACTGGTAGCGCGGGCCGGCATCACCCTCGGCTGGCTCTTCGTCGGCGCCGTCGGCAGCCCCGAGCGGCGCGTCTACACGGCCCAAGGCGACGATATGAACCTCGCCGCCCACCTGATGCAGTTGGCCCCACCAGACACGATCCTCGTCTCTGGCCGCGTACGCAACGATGTGCTAGGCCGCTACAGCACGACCGAACTGTCAATGGTCGTCACCAAGGGCCACACCAAAGGCGTGCCGGTCGCCAAAGTCAGCCAATCACCCGCGAGAGCCGGACGCGGCAATGGGCGAATCGGCGGGGTCGCCCTGCCAGACGCCGCCATGGTCGTCGGTCGGCTCAGCGAGCGCCGCACGATGGCCGCAACCGCCGAGGCCGCCAGTACCGGCCCCGCCACCCTCATCCTGGTCGAGGGCGAGTCGGGCATCGGCAAGAGCTGTCTGCTCCAAGAATTGTTCATAAGCTGGTGCGAGCAGGAGCGGGCGGGCTTCAGCGCCGAGTGCAGCAGCGGCGAGCCGCCCGCCCCGCTTGCGGCATGGCGCCCCATCTTGCTGGCGCTGTGCAAGATTGACGAAGGCGAGCCGGCGTACAGTCAGCAACGACGGCTCACGCTGGCCCTCGGCACCCAAGCCGCGCCGCTCCTTGGCGTCGCGCCCGTCTTAGCCCAAGCGATGGGGCTGGGCGGCACCCGCCCGGAGCTAGGCCAGCACCAGCGGCCAGAGTACGAGACGCGCCTCGTCGAATTGGCGCGGGCGCTGATCACACACCTAGCGGGCAAGCAACCGCTGCTGATCATCCTAGAGGACATCCACTGGGCCGACCACGCCTCACTCCAACTGGCGGCAGCCCTGCTGAGTGCGGGGCCGCCCCACCTCTGCCTAGCCCTCTCGCACCGACCGCTCGATGGCCCACCGCCGCCAGCGCTCGCCGAACTGCGACGGCACCCGGCCTGCGTCCAGATTACGGTCAGCCGCCTGAGCAGCGACGAGAGCGTGCAGATGATCCGCGAGCAACTGGGGGTTACGTCCGTCGAGAGCGCCCTCGGCCAACACGTCGAGCGCCACACCGAGGGCCAGCCGCTCTTTATCAAGGAATACCTGCGGGTGCTCCGGCAACACCAACTGGTGCGCCTTGATGAGAGCGTCGCCAAACTTACCAAGCCCTACTTCAGCGTCCAGGTCTCAAACTCGGCCCAGGGAATCATCCAAGCCCGCGTTGACCGACTCGATGCCGCAACCCGCCTGACGCTCAGGGTGGCGGCGGTGCTTGGGCAGACCTTTCAGCTACGCTTACTCAGCACCATTCACCCCGCGCACCCGTCGGCGGAGACCTTGCGCGAGCAACTCGACACGCTGGTGGCCCTCCAGATTATTGACCTGGAGATGGAGGGGCCGGAGCGGGTCTACCGCTTCAAACACGGTGCCGCCCACGAGGTCGCCTACCGGAGCCTGCTCTTCGGCCAGCGGCGGCAACTCCATAGTGCTGTGGCCCGCTGGTACGAGGAATTCTACGCGGGCGAGATCGCTGGCGGCGCGGCGCCTGCCGTCTACGATCAGCTCATCCGACACTTGGGCCAGGCCGAGGAATGGGAGATCCAGGCGCACTTCTGCTATGTGGCCGCCCATCAGGCGGCGCACCAGTACCGCGTGGACACCGCACTGCGCTACATCGAGCAGGGGCTGGTCTTTGTGCGCTCGACCGAGCGCCGCTTCGACCTGCTGCTGCTCCGGGCCGCCGTCAACGAGCGTGCCGGGAACCATGTCAGTCAAAGCTACGACTTGGATCAACTCGACGCGCTGGCCGCGCATCTAGGCACCCCCTTGCACCACGCCTACGCCAGCTACTTCCGGCTCCGCTTCCTGCTGGTGACCGGCCTTGATCGGCGGGTCACCGCTGAGGCACCGGCGCTGATCCGCCAACTGCGCCACCTTGAACACGAGGACGCCAACGTGCAGGCCGAGGCGGCGCTGCTTGGGGCCGCATGCCTTGAGACGTACGGGGCGGCGCGGGCCACCGGGGGCGCGACCGCAGCAGCCCGCCGAATCTTGCGTCGCGCCCTCAGTCGCTGCCAGCAGCTATCGCCCGTCGAGGCGGCGCTGCTCACCCGCGAGGGGCTGACCGCCCGCTGCCTCGACAGCCTGGGTGCCGACGAGTTGGCGGGCGGGCGGATTGCGGTGGCGTTGCACCATCACCAGCATGCGCTCGATTTGGCCGGTGCCACCGGCGACTGGAGCGCCGAGATCCGCGCGCGTGTTCATATCGGTGCAGTCTACCTGGCGCGTGGCGACCTTGACCTTGCCGTTCTGGAGGGACGGGCCGCGCTGACAAAGAGTAACGCCGCCCTCGACCGCGCTGGACAAGCCCGCGCCCTCCGTCTGCTCGCCGCGATTCATGCCGCACGGGGTGCCTTCGTCGAAGCGGAACGTAACGCCCAACTGGCCGCAACCTACTGCGCTGGGGCGCGGGCGCGTGCCCTTGAGGTGCAGATCTGGGAAGACCTCGCCCGCTACGCCACGGCCCAGGGGCTTGAGCAGGGTGCGGAAGATGCGCGCCAAGAGGCCGAGCGTCTGCGCCGCCAGTGGTGGGGTGAGCCGCCTACCCCCGCCGAGCCGCTGATCAGCTAGGGCGACCGCGTGGCCTCCCGGCATTGGCTACAGCGCCTCTTCGTAAACGGGCTGATAGGCCGCCTCGTCGGACGGACGACCGTTGGCCTCCTCGCTTGCAGCGGCGTACTCCCTGGCCCATTGCTGGATGCCCGCCCATTCACGCAAGGCGGCGGCATGGAGACTATCGGGACGCCAGTGATTTCGCAGGTACTCGGCGTCAATCGTCTGCGGGTGCAAGCTGACAAACGGCACCACCGTGGCGGTATCACCCTTGCCCCACTCCTGCTCGTCACCAGGGCCGAGCGGTAGAGCGACCTCATGGAAGGTCACGAGCTCGGGGTGGCGGGTGCGGTCAATCAGCGTGTCGGCGGCCTCGCAGATGCGCCCATGATCGACTAGCGCCTTGAGCAGCGTGTCGGTCATCCGTGAGCGCACCGAGCATTGCACCAGCCGCAGGTAGCCGACCTGCACGAGCGGATGCAGGTAGCAGCGCACCGCCAGCTTTGAGCGCTCGCTATTGCCCCACCGCAGACCGAGGCCAGCCTCCGCCGTTGCGTGGGCGTTCCCGCCAGACAGACTACCCGCGACCGTTGGCGCCACCGGGCCGCTGGTGACCACGTAGAGGCGCACGCTGTCGCCAAGATCCCAGTGCTTCACAACCTCCGCCCCGCCGGGGCGCTGATGCTTGATCTCGACCACCGTGAGTTTAGCCTCGCGCATGGCCGCATCAAGCTCGTCGTCGCGCCCGACCTCGATATGGAAACCAACGTACGGGGCAAAGCGACCAACACCCAGCGTGCGCCGGGCCACACTCTTCCCGTTGGCGTACTGGAGCGTGGCGGCATCCTGCGCCACCCGGACTTTGTTGCGACCAATCATCTGCGAAGCTCCTCTTCCTTCAGCACCATGGTTCGTACCTGTATTAGTATAGTACTTATGTTCGTACTTGTCTAGAGGGCAACAGCGACCAATCGTCCAGAGCTACGTCAAAGTCGCCCGCCGCGCAGCGCCGGGGGACTGAAGTCCCCGGCTCTTTTGGTGCGAAGCCTGCCTTCGCAGGCGCGTTCAGCCCGCGCAGGCGGGCTTCGCAAAACCTAGCCCGTGGCTTCAGCCACCGGGCGGGCGACGTTGCAACCGCCCTCACCAATCGCCGGCGTTGCTTGCCGCATGACCCGTTCCGTGCTATGGTACGCTAACCGTGCCCTCAACTAACGCGAGGTACCTGTGCTTACCAGGGTCTTTCTGCTTGCGGCGCTCGTCGGCCTGCTGCTTACTGCGTGCGGCACGCCCGCCCAGCCGACGCCCGTCCCCAGCCCGACGCCCGCCCCCCGCGAGATCAGCGCCGCGATTGGGCGCGCCACCCAGACCGGCCAGAGCGTCCACTTTCTGATCGAGCTGAGCGGCAAGCCCGTGCCCATTGACGCCAGCGGCATGCTCATCCTGACCACGCTGGAGGGCGACCTCAAGCGCCCCAACGACGTGCTGGCCCTGCTCAACGTCACGCTCAACGGCGCCATTGCCGAGATCCGCACCATCTCGCTGGCGGGCCAGCAGTACGTCACGAACCCCATCACGCGCCAATGGGGCTGCCTCGCCCCCGCTAGCGCCTTCGACCCCGCCATTCTCTTTGCGCCCGATAAGGGCATCGAGTCCCTCCTCCAGACGGGCATCCAAGAGGTCAGTCTCGTCGGCACCGAGCCAATCGCGGGGCGCCCCACCTATCATCTGCGCGGCACCATCGCTGGCGCACAGCTCCAGCCCATCAGCCTGAACTTGCTCGGGGCCGGGCCGGTGGCGGTCGATCTGTGGGCCGATGTCGAGACGATGCGTGCCACCCGCCTTATTTTGGTTGATACGGCGACGAACCCCACCACCCCGACCACTTGGAGCATCAGCTTCAGCGACTACGACAAGACGGTCACGGTGCGCGCGCCCGTGGCGGCGTGTCCGTAGCCGATGGCCGTGCAGCCCAGCGCCGACGCGCAGCTTCAGGCCCGCACCGTCAGCCCGCGCTACACGCTGGGGCTGGTCGCCCTGGCGATCTTTGTCGGTGCCATTGACCTGACGGTGGTCAGCGCGGTGCTGCCCCGGATCATGCTCGACATGCGCGTCTCGCTCGACACGGAGCTGGGCCACGCCGCCTGGGTGATCAGCGGCTACCTGTTAGCCTATACGCTCAGCATGACGTTTATGGGCCGCTTGTCGGATCTGCTGGGGCGGCGGCGGGTCTATCTGATCGCCCTGACGGTCTTCATTGGCGGCTCGGCGCTGGTGGCCGCCGCGCCGAATCTCGCCTGGCTGATCGGCGGGCGCATCGTGCAAGCCTTCGGCGCAGGCGCGATGGTGCCGGTCAGCATGGCCCTGGTGGGCGACATCTTCCCGCCTGAACAGCGGGCCGCTGCGCTCGGCTTCATCGGGGCCGTGGATACCGCTGGCTGGATGGTCGGCCACCTCTACGGCGGCGTGCTGATGCGCGCCTTCGATAGCTGGCGCCTGCTCTTCTGGGTGAACATCCCCATTGGCCTCGTGGCGCTCGCCCTGACATGGCGGGCCTTACGCGCCGTGCCGCAGCGCAAAGCCCCCGGCGGCTTCGACTGGGTGGGCACGCTGCTGGTCGGCGCCAGCCTCACCGCGCTGAACCTCGGCCTCGCCGCCGGGGCCGAGTTGGGCAGCACCGATTTCTACGGCGAACCGACTGGCCCGCCGCCGTACGCGCTGCCACTCGTCATGCTGGCCCTGGCGCTGCTCGCCGCCTTTGGCTGGTGGGAGCGGCGGGCGCGTGATCCGCTGCTCGATCTGACGCTCTTCCGCGACCGGGGCGCGCTCGTCGCCTGCATCATCAACGCCCTGGTGGGCTTTGCGCTGGCGCTGGCGATTACCAGCGTGCCGCTCTTCGTCAACACGCGCCTGCTGCTCTACGCGGTGGGCGACCCGACGGTGCTGCAACTGGCGGCCTGGGATGCTGGTTGGCTGCTGGCGGCCCTGACCCTGACGATGGCGACGGCGGCGTTTCCCGGCGGGCTGCTGGCTGGGCGGCTGGGCGACCGCCCCGTGGCGCTGCTCGGCCTCGCCCTGGCCGTCGTCGGCTATGCGCTGATGAGCAACTGGTCGGCTGACATGCCCTACGGGCCGATGGCGGCCCACTTGGCCCTGGCCGGGGCTGGCTTGGGGCTAATCCTCGCCCCAACCGCCGAGGCCGTCATCCGTGTGGCCCCTGAGGATCGGCGCGGCACCGTGTCGGCGCTGGTGATCACCCTACGCCTCGTCGGCATGACCGTCGGCGTCGCCGTGCTGACGCTCTGGGGCGTGCAGCGCCAAGACGTGCTGCGCCGCGCTGGGGCGACCAACCCGCTCGCCATGCTTGACCCCGCCCGCTTTCTGATGGAAGTCGCCGCCCAAGTCATCGGCGAGACGTTACGCTTTGGGGTGGTCGCGCTGGCCCTGGCCCTGCTGCTCGCGCTGGCGCTGCGCTCGTCGCGTCATCTGAAACCTGGCACCTGAAACCTCTCACCTGGTCTGGATGAGGAACCTATGCACTGGCTCGCCGCCCTGCTCGCACAACCCTGGGAACTGGTGGGCCGGATCTTGCTCGCCGCGATCCTCGGCGGCATAGTCGGCGGCGAGCGCGAGTACCACGGCCACACGGCGGGCCTCCGCACCAACATCCTCGTCGCCGTCGGCGCGTGCCTCTTCACCATCCTCTCGGTCGAGGGTTTCCCGACGGCCAATAATCTCATTCACGATCCCACGCGGCTGGCGGCCCAGATTGTGAGCGGGATCGGCTTCTTGGGCGCGGGCGCCGTGTTCCGCGACAACGACCGGGTGCGCGGCCTCACCACTGCCGCAACGATCTGGCTGATGGCCGCGATTGGCATTGCAGCGGGCGTGGGCAGTTACTTCCTCGCCATCGTCACCACCATCATCACGATCATCGTGCTGGTGGTGCTGCTGCCCATCAGCGAACGACTCGCCATGCACAGTCGCAAGCGGGAGTGAGTGGGGTGTGGCGTGGCCCCAGCGACCAGAACCAGCCCTCACCCCCCCAGCCCCCTCTCCCTGAGCGGGAGAGGGGGAGCCGAACGCTTCCTGATGCAGAATCCCCCCTCTCCCCTTGAGGGAGAGGGGCCGGGGGTGAGGGGTAAGGTGCGGGGCAAAAGGCGACGTTGCAACCGCCATGCGCCCCCCGCCAAGCGCATTGACATCGCTCCGCGTAGCGTGTTACCATCCAGGCCATACTGGTACAGCTTTCTGGAACTGCCTGTGAGGGTTGTACGCTACTTCTCGTCAGGCACGGAGCGCAGCAACACGTGGTTCGGCCTTCGTGACCTTCGTGTACTTCGTGGTGAAAAACCTGCCGCGTATTTCCGCCGACGTGTACGAGTTGCATGCGACAAGCTTCACCGCCACTTTCTCGTTTGGGCACGCGCAGGGCTTGCTGATGCGTTCGGCCTAAAACCTGAAACCCGACCCCTGAAACCGTTTGGGCACGCGCAGGGCTTGCTGATGCGTTCGCCCTGAAACCTGAAACCCGACCCCTGAAACCTTGCCTAGAGGTTGCGCCTAATGTCTAGCCCGCCGAGCGTCTGGATCAGCGTCTACCTCTTCCCGCCGCTCGCGGCGGTCGTGCTGTGGGCTGGCCTGACCATTCTGGTGGCGGGGCTGAACCGACGCGGCCCTGGCCCCGGACGAGTCGCGCTCATCGTTTCCCTGCCGCTGCTGGCCCTGGCCCACCACCAGATGTGGCTCACCAGCGCCGACGGCAGCGTGCTGGGCTCCTACCGCGCCTTCGTGGCTGGCAGCGCGATCTGGGCCTGGCACGAGCTGGCCTTCTACTGCGGGGTGCTCACCGGCCCCTGGCGTGCGCCATGCCCGAGCCACGCCCGTGGCTTCACCCGCCTCGGCTACGCCCTTGGCACGCACCTCTTTCATGAACTGGCGGTCGTGGTCGAGCTGGGGCTGATGCTCTGGCTGCTGCGCGGCGGAACAAACCCCATCGGCCTGCTGGTCTTCGGCCTGAGCTGGGCGATGCAGCACAGCGCCAAGCTCAACGTCCTGCTCGGCGTGCCCGCGCTCAACGTCGAGTTGTTCCCGCCCCATCTGCGCTACCTGGGCAGCTACTGGCGGCGGCGCACGCCGCGTGGCTTCTTCATCCCCTCGCTCTCCATCGCCACCGTGCTTGCAATTATGCTCTGGTCCGCCGCCCACACCCACGAGCTTGAACCAGCCGGTGTGCGCTTGGCCCTGCTGGCCTCACTCGTCAGCCTGGGTGCTGTTGAGCATGTGCTGCTGGCGCTGCCGGGTCGCCGCGTGACCGCCGGGGCACCCACCGTCGGCGCGCCCAACCCAGGCGAATAAGGAAAGTGGATGCTCCAGGCGATCTTCGCGCCCCGCTCCGTCGCCGTGATTGGCGCTTCACCCGACCCGAACCGCATTGGCCATACGGTCTTCAAGAATATGGTTGAGAGTGGCTACACCGGGGCTGTCTTCCCGATTCACCCGCAGGTCACCAGCATCCTGGGCCACCGCGCCTACCCAAGCGTCCTCGCCGTGCCAGGGCCAGTTGACCTTGCGGTGCTTGCCATTCCGGCCGCGCACGTTTTGGCGATGGTTGACGAGTGCGGCCAAAAAGGGGTGCGCGGCCTGGTGGTGATCACCTCCGGCTTCAAAGAGATCGGCGGCGAAGGCAAAGAGCTGGAGCGGCAACTCATCAGCCGGGTGCGCGCCTACAACATGCGGATGATCGGCCCCAACAGCCTCGGACTGATTGACACCTACACGCGCCTGAACGCCTCGTTCGCTGGCCTGATGCCCGATACGGGCAATATCGCGCTGATGTCGCAGTCGGGCGCCATCTGCACCGCCATCCTCGACTGGAGCAAAGGCCAGGGGATTGGCTTCTCGCGCTTCGTCTCGCTTGGCAACAAGGCCGACATTGACGAGGTAGCGCTGCTCCACGCCTGGAACCGCGACCCGCAGAGCAAGGTCATTCTGGCCTACCTTGAGGATATTAGCGACGGCCCGGCTTTTATCGCCGCCGCCCGTGAGGTGACGCGCAACACGCCCGTGGTCGCCATCAAAAGTGGCACCACCGCCGCCGGGAGCCTGGCTGCCGCCGCGCACACCGGCTCGCTCGCTGGCTCCGAGAACGCCTATGAGGCGGCCTTCGCCCAGTGCGGCATCCTGCGCGCCCGCACCGTCAACGAACTGTTCGACCTGGCGGTGCTCTTCGCCTCACAGCCGCTGATCCAGGGCAACCGGGTCGCGATTGTCACCAACTCGGGCGGCATGGGCATCATCGCCACCGACGCGGTCGCCCACGGTGGCCTGACGATGTCCAGCTTCAGCCCCGTGACCATCGCCTGCCTGCACGAGCGGCTGCCGCCCTCGGCCAATCTGTACAACCCGATTGATCTGCTGGGCGACGCCCGCAGCGACCGCTACGAGGTCGCGATGAACGCCGCGCTCGCCGACCCCGCCGTGGACGGGCTGATCGTTCTGCTGACGCCGCAGGCCCAAAGCGACTTGGTTTGCACCGCCGAAGTCATCGCCGCGACGGCGGCCCGCTACACCAAGCCGGTCGTCACCAGCTTTATGGGTGCCTATAGTTTGGGGGCCGCGCTTGAGGTGCTGCGAACGCGCCAAATCCCGAATTACACCTTCCCCGAGCGGGCCGTGCAATCGCTTGCGGCGATGTACCGCCACTACGAGCGCACGCAGCGCCCCGCCGCGATCTACCGGAACTACGCGGTGCCCATCGAGCAGGTGCGCGCAATCTTCGCGGCGGCCCGCAGCGCCGGTCGCATCGAGCTGAACGAGCGCGAGGTGCGCCTGGTTCTCGCCGCCTACGGTCTGCGCGTGCCCGTCAGCCGCCTCGCCCGCTCGCCTGATGAAGCCGCCGAGCTGGGCACCACGCTGGGCTACCCGGTGGTGATGAAGGTCGTCAGCCCCGACATTCTGCTCAAAAGTGAAATCGGTGCCGTGCAAATGGGCGTCGCCGACGCCAGCGCCGCCCGCGAGAGCTTCACGCTGATTGACTACCGCGCCCGCAAATACTGGCCCGGCGCACGCATCCGTGGCGTGCTGGTGCAGGAACTCGTGCGCCCTGGGCGCGAGGTGCTGATCGCCGTCAATCGCGACCCGCAGTTTGGGCCATTGGTGGCCCTGGGCCTCAGCGGCGTCTACGTCGAGGTGTTCAAAGATGTGGCCTTCCGCCTCGCCCCGCTCAGCGCGCAGGAGGTTCACGCGCAGATCCGCGAGCTGCGGGCCTACCCGCTGCTGCGGGGTGCCGGCGGTACGCCCCCAGCCGATATTGCCGCGATTGAAGAGACGGTGCTGCGGGTCAGCCAACTGGTGGTTGATTGCCCCGAGATTGTTGAGCTTGACCTTAACCCGCTGATCGTCCACGGGCCGGGCGAGGGCGCCATCGTGCTGGATGCCAGGATTCTTGTGCAGTAAACGTCGCCTGCCGGGGGGCTGAAGCCCCCGGCTCTTGCCTGCGAAGCCTGCCTTCGCAGGCTCGGCAGCCCGCGCAGGCGGGCTTCGTACCCGTAGCCGGGGACTTCAGTCCCCCGGCGAGCGATGGCGGGCACTGACACCTAACACCTGAAATCTAACACCCGGCACCTGAACCCTAAGACCTAACACCTAAAACCTTGTCATCGGGTAAAATAGCGCAAGTGGGTCGTCTTGGCCCAGTGTGCTTCGGAGGGGGGGGCTATGGCAACGCTCTATGTGGCCTCGACCGAGACCTTCGTCGGCAAAAGCGCGCTCTGCATCGGCCTGCTGCGCCGCATGCAGCGTGATGGGTTCAGCGTTGGCTATATGAAGCCGCTGAGCGTGTCGGTGGCCCATACCCCCGACTCGGTGCTAGACGAAGACGCCGCGTTCATCCGCGAGACGCTTGGCCTCAACGCGACCCTTGACCAGATCGCCCCTGTCCTGATCACCCCCAGCGTGGTCGAGTCCATCCTGCGCGGCCAGACTATCGCCTACACCCGCACCCTGCGCGATGCCTACCTTGCGGTTTCGCGCAACAAAGACATCGTTGTCCTAGAGGGTACCAACACCTGGTCGGAAGGTGCCCTGGTCGATCTCACCGCCGACCAAGTGACGGATCTGCTCCAGGCGCCTGGCCTGCTCGTCACGCGCTACGGCACGACGCTCAACGTTGATACGATTCTCTCGGTGCAGCGCTACGTCGGCGACCGGCTGCTCGGCGTGCTGATCAACCAGATCGAGGAACCGCAGTTCGATTTTGTCCAGAGCCGGGTGGCCCCGTTTTTGGAGAGTCGCGGCATTCCGGTGTTTGGCATGTTGCCCCACGACCCGCTGCTCGCCGGGGTCACCGTTGATGAACTGTTGGAACACATCGGCGGCCAACTGATCGGCCAGCGCGTCTGGTGTACGCGCACCGTCGAGTCGCTCATGATCGGCGCCATGGGTGCCGACGCCAGCCTCTCGTTCTTCCGCCGCCGGGCGAATAAGGCGGTGATCACCGGCGGCGACCGCAGCGACCTGCAGCTTGCCGCGCTTGAAACCAACACCAGCGCCCTGGTGCTCACCGGCAACTTCCGCCCCAGCCCCCAGGTGATCGACCGCGCCGAGGAGCGCCAAGTGCCGATTATCCTCGTCCCTGACGATACCCTGGTCACCGTTGACCGCGCCGAACGCCTCTTCGGGCGCGTCCGTTTTCACAAGGCCAATAAGCTCCAGCGCTTTGCCGAGCTGCTGGACGAGTACTTCAACTTTGATCGCCTCTATGAGGCCGTGGGACTCCCCAGGTAAACCTAGTATGTCAAATGAACCCGAACACATCGGCGCGCTGATCTTCGTCGAAAGCCCCGACTATCCCTACCCCTTCACGGTCGCGCAGCCGCCCCGCTTCTGGATGGAAGAGACGACCGGCGCCCTAGGCGCGGCGATTGAGGTCTACATGCGCGGCGAGCGTCTGGATACGGCGCAGATCGAGCTGCTCAAGCTCTATCTGCGCCAGTACCTTGAGCGGGCCATGATGGCCGCCCCCACCGACCGGCCCCGTTTCCTGGGGCGCATTGCGCGCCTCCGCACCGTCGCCGATGTCGAGCGCCTGGCCGACAGCCTCTCTGAGGCGGGCGTCGAGCCGTTCTAAACGCAAAACTATTTGAATAAGCCGATCCTGCACCGGCCTTTGCCCCTCACCCCCTGCCCCTCTCCCTCACGGGAAGAGGGGAGATTTCGCAGCAGGACGCCTTCGGCTCCCCCTCTCCCGCTCAGGAAGAGGGGGCTGGGGGGTGAGGGATGGGCGGCATGGCTTGCTGATACGTTCGGCCTGAAACCTGAAACCTAGCTCCTGAAACCTTGCCTAAACGCTCATGTACAAACAGCTCCTTCGTCCCATTCTGTTCAAGCTGCGCGGCGGCGACGCCGAAGGCATCCACGAAAGCATCCTGGCGCTCCTCGGGGCGGTCAGCCGCTCGCGGCTGCTCACCAGCGCCCTGGCCCGCCTCTTCACCTACAGTCGCGCCGAACTGGCGCGCACCGTCTGCGGCCTGCGCTTCCCTAACCCAATCGGCCTCGCCGCCGGGATGGACAAAGACGGCGTGGCGCTCCCGGCCTGGGCCGCGCTCGGCTTCGGCTTCGTCGAGGTTGGCACCGTCACCCATCTGGCGCAACCGGGCAACCCGCAGCCGCGCATCTTCCGCCTGCGCGCCGACGAAGCGCTCATCAACCGCATGGGCTTCAACAACCACGGTGCCACCGCCCTGGCCGCCCGGCTCGCCGCCGTTGGCCCGCTGTCCATCCCGCTCGGCGTCAGCATCGGCAAATCCAAAGTGACGCCGCTCGACGGCGCGATTGAGGATTATGTCGCCTCATTTCGCGCCCTCTTCGCCCACGCGGGCTACTTCGCCGTCAACGTCAGCTCGCCCAACACGCCCGGCCTGCGCCAACTCCAAGACCGCGAGCAGCTCGGCGCCCTGCTGAGCGCACTCCAGCACGAAAACGAGCGCTGCGCCAAGGGCAACCCCAGCCAACGCAAACCTATTTTGGTGAAAATCGCCCCCGACCTCAGCCCGTCTGCCATCAGCGAACTGCTGGCGGTCTGTGCAGCGAGCGCCATCGCCGGGATCATCGCCACCAACACGACCGTGGGCCGCGACGGGTTGCGTTCCAGCCCGACGCTCACCGCAGAGACCGGCGGCCTCAGTGGGCGACCGCTGGCCGCCACCGCGCTGCGCGTCGTGCGCTTCATCGCCCAAGAGACCGGCGGGCGGCTGCCGATCATCGGCGTCGGCGGCATCTTCAACCCCGACGACGCCAGCCGCATGCTCGACGCGGGCGCCGCGCTCATTCAGGTCTACACCGGCTTCATCTACGAAGGCCCAGCGCTGCCGGGGCGCCTCAATCGCGGGCTACGGCCAATACCGTTCAGATAAGCCGCTCTCGCCGGCCTTAGCCCCTCACCCCCGGCCCCGCTCCCTCACGGGGAGCGGGGAGATTCCGCAGCAGGCCGCCTCCGGCTCCCCCTCTCCCGCTCCGGGCGAGGGGGCTGGGGGGTGAGGGCTGGGCGACATGGCCTTATTTGAACGGTATCGTTTGCGTTCACAAGAACGATTGGGGCTACCACCAAAACACCTATGCCAAACCCACCCACCCTCACCCCGCACGAGCGGGTGCTGGTCGCCCTCGACGCACCAAGCCTTGCCGAAGCGCTGACGCTGGTGTCGCTGCTGCGCCCGCACGTCGGCGGCTTCAAGGTTGGCCTTGAGCTCTGTACCGCCGCCGGGACGCCCCGCGTGGTGGCGGCGGTAGCCGCCGCTGGCGGGGCCATCTTCCTCGACCTAAAGCTCCACGACATCCCGAACACAGTGGCGGGCGCGGTGCGTGCGGTGTGCGCCCTTGGCCCCGCCGTACGCATGCTCACCCTGCACTGCCAGGGCGGCGCGGCGATGCTACGCGCCGCCGTCGCGGCTGCTGCTGGCGCACCACACCGCCCGCTGCTGCTCGGCGTCACTGTGCTCACCAGCATTGACGAAGCGGCTCTGCGCGACGAGCTAGGCGTGGCCGCGCCGCTTGCCGCACACGTCCTGCATCTGGCGCAACTGGCCCGCGACTGCGGGCTGGACGGCGTGGTTGCCTCGCCCCACGAGGCGGCGGCGATCCGGGGTGCCTGTGGGCCAGCGCTGCTGCTTGTCACCCCCGGCGTGCGCCCAACCTGGGCCGCCACCGGCGACCAGCGCCGCATCATGACCCCCGCCGACGCCCTGGCCTCCGGTGCCGACTATCTGGTGATCGGACGCCCAATCACCGCCGCGCCTGACCCCGCCGCCGCCGCCGCCCGCATCGCCAGCGAGCTTGGGTGAGACAAGGCTTCAGGTGTCGGGTTTCAGGTGCCAGGTTTCAGGATTGAGTCCGAGCGCAGCAGAAAGCCCTGTGTGTGCCGAAACGGTAAAGCAGCCACGAACCAAGTCTAACCGCTTTACCGTTCTGGTACTTGCATCATTTGCTAATGCACTCGACCTGACACCCGACACCCGACACCTGACACCATCTTGCGTCGCTACGCCGCGCCCACGACCCGCAAGAAGATCTCAACCGCCTTGGGGTCAAAGTGCCCGCCGACTTGGGCGCGAATATGCTCAAGAATTTGTGCCTCTGGCCAACCCGCCCGATAGGGACGGTCAGAGCGCAGCGCGTCCCAAACGTCCGCAATCGCAAATAAGCGTGCCGAGAACGGAATGGCCTCTCCCGCAAGCCCCTGTGGGTAGCCGCTGCCGTCCCATTTCTCATGATGACAGTACGGAATATCCAGCGCCGGACGCAGGAAAGGGATCGGCGCGAGCATATCATAGGCGTACTGCGGGTGCCGCCGCATCACGATCCACTCCTCCTCGGTCAGCTTGCCAGGCTTGAGCAAGATCGCGTCCGGGATGCCGAGCTTTCCCACATCGTGCAGCAAGGCGCCTCGCCGGATGTGCATCAGCTCGTCACCGCTTATGCCTACGGCCTCCGCTAGCCGCATCGTCAGCTCCGTGACGCGCAACGAGTGACCCTCCGTCTCTTTGTCGCGCAGGTCAAGGGCGTAGATCCAGCCCTCAATTGTCGCGTCATAGCTAAGCAGCAACTCGGTGTGGGCTTGCTGAAGTGCAGCGCGCTCGTCGAGCAGGCTGCGATAGCGGTTGAGGCGCGTGATGGTTTTGATGCGCGCCCGCAGCTCGACCCGGTTGAAGGGCTTGGAGATAAAGTCGTCAGCCCCCACCGCAAGACCACGCAGGCGCACGGCAGTATCATTGAGCGCCGTCACCATAACCACGGGCACTTCGGCGAGGTGGGGGTCAGCGCGCAGATGCGTACACACCTCAAAGCCGTCCATGCCCGGCATCATCACATCGAGCAGAATGATATCCGGCGTAAGGGCGGCGGCCTGACGTAGCGCCTCTGGACCATCGGCGGCGAAGGCCAGGGTGTAGCCTTGGCCGTAGAGCAGACTTTCCAATGCCTCACGCCCCATAAGATTGTCATCGACGATCAGCACTATGCTCGCTTGGGACATGGTATGCACCTTGGGAAGCGAAAATATTTAGTCATCGGGATGTATAGTACCATGAGCAGATGTATGCGGGCATCGCTAGAACATCAACAGCGTCAGTCATTGCTTTCCTCAAGGCGGCTAGCGCAGGAGCCGTGTCGCATGGGTCTGATTAGGCTGATGCAAAGATGGATATCGTTCTATCGTGATGGCACCGCGTTACCACGCCATTACGTCTGGGGTGGCGAGTAGCGCTAGTGCCAGGGTAGCCACATCATCACCCTCATGGTAGTACAATCCCGCAGGACAAGGTGGCGCTGGCGTCGAATTACTGTTGGGTCAAGCCTGGGGAATGTATGAGCGAATATCAGTACTACGAATTCCAGACCATCGACCGTCCGTTGAGCGCCGAGCAGCAGGCCGCGCTGCGTAAGCTATCCAGCCGGGTAGAGCTGAGCGCCACCCGTGCGGCCTTCAACTATGCCTATGGCAGCTTCCGTGGCGAGCCGCTAACGCTGTTGGAGCAGCACTTCGACGCCCTGTTCTACATCGCCAACTGGGGCGCGAAGCAACTGGCCTTCCGCTTCCCTAAGGATGCCCTTGCCGCCGAGCAGCTTCAGCCATACCTGCTCGGCGACGAGGAGAGCTACGTGGGAGACTGCCACACAACGTCACAGCACCTAGTGCTGAACCTGGAGATCCGCGAGGAGGAAGGCTACGGCTGGATCGAGGGCGAGGGCTTGCTCGCCCCGCTCCTCCCGCTGCGTGAGGCCATCTTGCGTGGCGACCTGCGGGCGCTCTACCTCTTCTGGCTGCGTACGGCGAACGACCGGGCCGGGTGGGAAGATGAGGACGAGGAGGCGGAGCCGCTAGTCGAGCCGCTGGTGCCGCCGGGGCTGGGCCAGCTTGACCCGGCGCTGCAAGCGTTTGCCGAGTTCTTCGCCATCGATCAGGATCTCATCGCGGCGGCGGCAGAGGCCAGCCCCCGCCTGACGGTGCTTGATGAGCCGGTGGAGCAGTGGGTGAAGCTGCTGCCTGCTGCCGAGCGCGAGGCGTTCCTGGTGCAAGTCGCCCGTGGTGCGACTCACGTCGGCATCAATCTGCTTCGGCGGCTGCGTGAGCTTGGCGGCGCAAAGGCAGCGGCGGCACCAGCGGCGCCGCCCAGGACATTTGCGGAGCTGAGGGCTGCGGCGAAGGGCCAGCAGCAGCAGCGGGCGCAGCGCGAGCGGGAAGCGGCTGAGCGCGCCCGGCTGGCAACGCTAGAGTCGCTTGCACAGCGCGAGGCCCACGTCTGGGCGATCATCCCTGGGCTGCTGGCGAAGCGCACCGCCAGCGGCTACGACGAAGGGGGCACCCTGCTGGGCGAGTTGCGCGAGTTGGCGGTACACCGTGGTCAGCGCACGACCTTCGACGCCAGACTCGCCGAGTTGACCGCACCCTATGCCGGGTCACCCGCGCTGCAACGTCGGCTCAAAGCACAACATCTGGTGTAGCGGAGCCTCAGCCCTAGGCGCGCATGGCGGTTGCAACGTCGCCGTTTACCCCTCACCCCCGGCCCCTCTCCCGCAAGGGGAGATTCTGTATCAGAAAGCGTTCGGCTCCCCTCTCCCGCTCAGGGAGAGGGGGCCGGGGGGTGAGGGCTGGCGCGGCAACCGGACTTTGCAACCGCCATGTGGGTCGGCGAGCCAGCCATGGCACCCACGCGCACAAGCCGCTATACTAGCTCCACGACAAAGTCGCCACTGCGAGAGGTGCTTATGACGAGCGAGACCTTTAAAATTACCCGCCAGGCCGACGGGCTAGAGGTGGATCTCCTGCCGCTCCAGGGTCTCTGGACCGAGGCGCAGTACCTCAAATTGACCGACCAGACCAACCATCTGATTGAGTTCACCGACGGCGTTTTTGAGGTCATGCCGATGCCTACCGACAAACACCAGGCGATTTCACAGTTGCTCTTCCTCGCGCTCCTCGCCTTTATCCGACCGTTTGGGGGCAAGGTGCAATATGCGCCACTTCGCGTGCAGGTGCGCCCAGGCAAGTACCGCGAGCCGGACATCCTGCTGGTGCGCGATGCCCATGACCCGCGTCGGCAGAACGCCTTTTGGCTTGGCGCCGATCTGGTGGTCGAGGTGGTCAGCCCTGATGCGCCTGAGCGCGACATCGAGGAGAAGCCGCTTGACTATGCCGAGGCGGGCATCCCCGAGTACTGGATCGTGAATCCGCTTGATGAGACGATTACGGTGCTCACCCTTGACGGTGACCGCTACGCTCCGTCCGGCGTGTTCCGGCGCGGCGAGCCTGCCACTTCGCTGCTGCTCGCGGGATTCGCCATTGCGGTTGACGAGGTGTTTGATGCAGCCTAAGCCGGGGCTAACCCAGACCGACATCAGCATCTGGGTCGGCGAGCCATTATGGCACCCACGCGCACAAGCCGCTATACTACGGTCGGGTTGCGCGCTGATTCTCGTACGGCACGGAGCGCAGCAGCAACGGTTCGGCCTTCGTGACCTTCGTGCGCTTCGTGGTACAAAACCTGCCGCGCATTTCCGCCGACGTGTACTAGCTCCACGACAAATCGCCACCGTGAGAGGTGCTTATGACGAGCGAGACCTTTAAAATTACCCGCCAGGCCGACGGGCTAGAGGTGGATCTCCTGCCGCTCCAGGGTCTCTGGACCGAGGCGCAGTACCTCAAGCTGACCGACCAGACCAACCATCTGATTGAGTTCACCGACGGCGTTTTTGAGGTCATGCCGATGCCTACCGACAAACACCAGATGATCTTGCGCGCGCTTTTCCTCGCCCTGATGGCCTTTGTTGAGTCACGCGGCGGCAGGGTACTCTTCGCCCCTTTGCGCGTGCAGGTGCGCCCAGGCAAGTACCGCGAGCCGGACATCCTGCTGGTGCGCGATGCCCTTGACCCGCGTCGGCAGAACGCCTTCTGGCTTGGTGCCGATCTGGTGGTCGAGGTGGTCAGCCCTGATGCGCCTGAGCGCGACATCGAGGAGAAGCCGCTTGACTACGCCGAGGCGGGCATCCCCGAGTACTGGATCGTGAATCCGCTCGATGCGACGATCACGGTGCTCACCCTTGACGGTGACCACTACGCTCCGTCCGGCGTGTTCCGGCGCGGCGAGCCTGCTACCTCAGCGTTGCTCGTTGGGTTCGCCGTTTCAGTTGACGAGGTGTTTGATGCAGCCTAAGCCGAGACTAACCCAGACCGACATTCGCGCCTGGGTCGGCGAGCCAGCCTTTGCGCGCAGCCGGTCATATAGCGGGCGCCTGCTCGACCAGCGCCGCACCGGCTTGGCGCTGAAGGCCCGCTGCCAGGGCAGTTCCGCCCAGCCGTATCGCGTGACCGCGACTCTCGGGCCGAGCGGCGGCATCGCCGCTTCCACATGCAACTGCCCGGTCGGCGGGCGCTGCAAGCACGTGGCCGCACTGCTGCTGGCCTGGCTCGCCGCGCCTGACGCTTTCCTTGAGGTCGAGCCAGTCGAGGTTGCCCTGGAGCGCCGCGACAAGGCCGAGTTGATTGCGCTGATTCGCCAGATGCTTGCGCGCCAGCCCGAGCTTGAGCTTGTGCTTGAGTTGCCCCTGCCGATGTCCGGCGGTACACCGAAACCAGCCGACCCGGCGGTGATTCGCCGCCAGGTGCTCGCCGCGTTTCATCAGGGTGGGCATGACTGGCACGCGGCAGCGACCATCGCCGACGCGCTCGATCCGCTCACGCAGATCGGCGACGAGTATGCCCAACTCGCTGATTGGCGCAGCGCCGCCACGGTCTATCAAACCATCACGCTGACCGTCCTCGACCAGTACAACCAGGTGGAGGATGAGCAGGGCGATCTGCATCTGGTGGTCAACCACTGTGTTGATGGTCTTGATTCCTGCCTACGGGCGACGAGCGACCCGGCCCAGCGCGAGGGCTTGCTGCGTGCGCTTTTCGACATCGCTTGCTGGGATATTGACTACGGCGGGATCGAGATGGGCGCTGCCGCGCCGGGGATCATCGAGGCGCAGGCGACGCCCGCCGAACGGCGGCTGGTGGCCGGCTGGGTGCGCGACGCCATGGCTGCGGGCGATACGGAACACGACGGCTGGCGCCGTGAGCAGTTCGGGCGCTTCCTGCTGCGCCTCGTCGGCGATGAAACCGATGACGAGACGTTCCTGGCGATCTGCCACGAGACGGGACTCCAGCGCGAGTTGGTGGGCCGCCTGCTCGCCCGAGGCCGAGCCGACGAGGCTGTGGCTGAGGTGGCCCGTGCGAACGACGCCAATCTGCTTGGCCTCGCCGATATGCTTCGTACGCTTGGGCAAGAAGCTGCCGCCGAGCGCCTGGTGCGCGAACGCACGCCAGCCCCAGCCTGGAAGGATCACTACCTCACTTGGCTGCGCGACCGGGCGCTGGAGCGTGGCGATCTCACTGAGGCGCTGGCGCTGAGTGAGGCGCTCTTCTGGCTCTACCCGCATTTGGCGAGCTACGAGGCGCTGCGTGCGCTGGCGCAAGCGCAGGGCGGCTGGGAAAACCTTCAGCGCCAACTGCTTCGTCGGCTGGGGAACGAAAAGCAGTTTGGGCTGCTGACCGAGATCGCGCTGGACGAGGGCGATGCGGCGGCGGCGCTGGCCGCCGTGGCGAAGGTGCAGGGGCCGTTTGCCTTCAGTGGCCGTGAGCCGCTGCACCTCCGGGTGGCCCGTGCCGCCGAGACGACTCACCCACGCGAGGCGCTGACGCTCTACCGCAGCGCCATTGATCAGCTCATCCGCGCCCAGGGGCGCGACAACTACCGCGTGGCGGCGGCCTACCTGGCGCGGGTGCGTGCGATTCACCACAAGCTTCAGGAGAGCAATGTGTGGGACGCGCTAATCGCCCAGATTCGTGAAGAGCATCGCCGCCTCCGCGCCCTGCGCGAAGAGCTTGACCGGGCGGGTCTGTAGCACCAAGGCACAGCGTTGCGGCCCGTGCAGAGCGGCATGTTTTTTACCACGAAGGGCACGAAGGGCACGAAGGCCGAACTGCTTGCTGCTGCGCTCCGTATCTTGCGAGAAACACCGCGCAACCCGACAAGCACTTCCAGAAAGCTGACCCTTGTACACGTCGGCGGAAATGCGCGGCATGTTTTTTACCACGAAGGGCACGAAGGGCACGAAGGCCGAACTGCTTGCTGCTGCGCTCCGTACCTTAGAGAAGGTTCGTGGATGCTTTACAGTTTGGACACGCGCAGGGCTTGCTGCTGCGTTCGGTCTGAAACCTGAAACCTGGCCCCTGAAACCTTGTCTTACGAGAAACACCGCGCAACCCGACAAGCACTTCCGAAAAGCTGACCCTAGCGCGCCAGCGCCTGCTCAAGCAGCGCCACAATCTGGGTGCGGCCCTTCGCACGGGCGAACTCCAGCGGGGTCTCACCCGAGTGGGCGCGCAGGCCAAGGTTGGCGCCGCCCGCAATGATGACGCGGGCCGTCTCCACATGGTTCTGCCAGATCGCGTCGTGCAGGGCGGTGTAGCCGTTGTTCGGCCCCTGCTTATCAATCTCGATCTTGTGCGCGATCAGCAGACGGGCCGCCTCGGTGCGACCGGCGTAGGCCGCAGCGTGCAAGGCGGTGGCCCGCATGCCGGGGTCCACCGCCGCCACATCGGCGCCAGCCTCCAGCAGCAGGCGCACAATTTCGGCGTGGCCCAAATAGGCCGCCAGCACCAGCGGGGCATCGCCGCCCGCGTCCAGCGCACTCACGTCTACGCCGTCGGCGATCAGCCTGCGTACCTTATCAACATTA
>CAIWXH010000459.1 GCA_903916565.1 uncultured Oscillochloris sp.
GACCCTCGAACGGCTGATGCGCCTTGGGCGGAAGCAGGGGTATGTCGATCTGACTGACATTATTAGCGTCGTCTCGGATCCAGAGGCAGAAGCTGAGCGCATTGAGGAGATGGGCTGGGCGCTGCATAATGCTGGCATCCAAATTCGTGATGGCGATGAAGTGATTGACATGGAGGGCGAAGAGGGCGAAGAGGGCGAAGAGAGCGAAGAGGAGGCCGTCGCCGAAACGCCCGTCACCTTGGCACCCACATTCGAGGGCGAACCCGACCTGACCCCGTTCTCGCTGAGCGAACTTGGCTTGAGCGCAGACGAGATCGCCGCAATGGGTCTGGACGCGGTACCGAGCGATCTGACCCCGCCGCCAGCGGCAGCGGTGCCCACGCCAGCGGTGGCGTTGCCACTTGAGGCGAATGAGCCAGCGTTGACCCCCTTCTCGCTGGCTGACCTCGGGCTAAGCCCCGAGGAGATCGCCATGCTCGAAGGGGCGGGGGCCGCCGAGACGCCCGCGCCGGAGCCGCCGGTCGAGGCAGGTGAGCCAGAGTTGACCCCCTTCTCGCTGGCTGACCTCGGGCTGAGTGCCGAGGACATCGCCATGCTCGAAGGGGCAGGCGCCGCTGAGACGCCTGCGCCAGCAGCGCCGGAGCCGCCGGTCGAGGCGGGCGAGCCAGAGTTGACCCCCTTCTCGCTGGCTGACCTCGGGCTAAGTGCCGAGGACATCGCCCTGCTCGAAGGGACAGGCGCCGCCGAGACGCCCACGTCGGCGCCGGAGCCGCCGGTCGCGGCGAGCGAGCCAGCGTTGACCCCCTTCTCGCTGGCCGACCTCGGGCTGAGCCCCGAAGAGATCGCCCTGCTCGGGGACTCGGTTTCGGTTGACTCTGTGGCAGCCGAGGTTGAGCTTACCGGCGACGATATGTTTGATTTTGGTGGCGGCGAGGCTCCGCCGATTGAGAAAGTGACCAAGCGTACCGAGCCGCGCATTGTTGAGCCGCCGCCGCCCGTAGACCCGCTTGATCTACAGTTCAAGCCCGAAGCCCTCGATAGTCTCGACGACATCTGGGATGCGCCGCCGCCCGCCCCGCCCACGCCGCCTGCGGCCCCGGTAGCACAGGCATCCCCGTCAGTCGGCACCGCGAGCGCGGCCCCGGCACGGGTTGTGCTGCCGCCACTGAGCGAGCGCCGCCGTGAGCCGCCCCCGAAGGTCACTTCATCGCGGACGCCGTCAGCCCAACGGGGCAACCTAAGTCGCGACGACGAGCGCTTCGCACGGCGCGAGGAACTGGAGCAGCACAGCCGTGACGAGGGACGCTTTGCACGGCGCGACCGACACGATGCGACGCGCTGGCGCGAGGTGCCTGAGGCACCACCGACAGCACCAATCACACGCGAGTTCGCCGGCTTTGTGCCGACGGGCGACCCGATCCTAGACGACTATCTAGGTCAACTCGATCTCGAGTCGGATAACTATGGGCTGGCCTTAGCGATTGGGCGGTTGTGTGCCCAGACGGGCCGCCCGGCGATTATGGCCTTGGCCTTCAAACGCTTGGTCAGGGCGGGCCAGGGGATTGACCAACTCGCTGAAGAGCTTGAGGGGCTAATCGAGGTTACCGGCGATCAGAGCGTCAAGCAGCAACTCTACCGGCTCCTGGGTGATACATACTCCAAGCAAGGACGATATCGGGAGGCGATGAACGCCTACGGCACAACTTTCGGGCGGTGAGCGTGCAGTGGCGAATCCCTTCGCCGTCTGATCATACCGCTTCGGCCAGCGTAGTCTTACGAGAGGTTAGTGATGCGTCGAATCGTTGAAGACCTGATTCGCGTCGAGGGGGTGATCGGAAGCCTCCTAGTGGGCAAAGACGGACTCGTCGTGGCCAGCACGCTCCTCGACGAGGAGGACGCCGAAATCCTCGGCGCTATGTCGGCAGCGGTCTTCGGCGAGATTGATAAGGCGACCAAGCGCATTGGCGTGGGCACGTTGATCGACTCGATCATTGATGCCAAGGATGGGTCGATCCTGCTGCTGGAGGCGAAAGAGTTGATCCTGGTTGTCATCACCCAGCGCAGTGTGAACTTGGGCCTCGTGAAGATGGAAATGCGCCGGGCCGCAAAGCGCATCAGTGAGGCGGTGCCGATTTAGGGTAGCTGCCTGAAATTCTGTACTGGGGTAGGGACGAAGGGCGAAGGACGAACCGCGTGTTCGTCCTTCGTCCTTTGTCTCTCGTCAGGGCTGACGAGGTGTCTATGGTATACTGCGAAGCGCATTTCTGAGGGGCGAACTGCGCCCTACACAAGACGGAGCATGGTATGGAGCGCGCACTCATTATCCTTAAACCTGACGCTGTGCAGCGTGGGCTCGTCGGGCCGATCCTTTCACGGTTGGAGCAGCGAGGTCTGAAGCTTCAGGGTCTGAAGTTGATCCAGATCGACGAGGCGCTGGCTCGTCGCCATTATGCCGAACACGAGGGCAAGGGCTTCTTCGCTGGCCTCGTGAGCTATATCACCTCGGCACCCGTGGTGGTGCTGGTCGTGGCTGGGAAAGCTGGCACCGTCGAGCTGATCCGAGCGATGGTTGGGGCCACAAACCCCGCGAAGGCAGCCCCTGGGACGATCCGTGGCGACTTCGGCCTTGAGATTGGGCGTAATCTGATCCACGCCTCGGACTCGCCCGAGAGTGGCGAGCGCGAGACGGCGATCTTCTTCCAGCCTGCGGAGTTGCTCACCGAGTGGGTGCGTGCTGCCGACCCCTGGATCTACGAGTAGGTCGCTGGGGTGACGATGGAGCTACGACGCTGGCGCGAATATAACTGGCCCCTGCTGGTCTGTGTGAGCGTGCTGCTGGTGATCAGCGCCCTGGCGGTGTATAGCGCAACCCTCACCGCCGTAACCGTGAACGGCATTGCGCTAAGCGGGGTCTACCCCGGCCACCTGGTCAACATCGCGCTGGGCCTTGCCGTGATGGTCGCGGTGACCCGCTTCGACTACCAGTTACTCTCAAGTCTGGCTAGGCCACTGTACCTGGGGGCTGCGGCGCTGTTGGTGCTAGTGTTGGCGATAGGTCGGATCAGCGAGGGAGCCCAGAGCTGGTTTGTTCTGGGCGCTCGTACGTTCCAGCCCTCGGAGATCGCCAAGCTGACCCTGATCATCGCGCTGGCAGCGTACTGGCAGCGCTTCGAGAGTCAGGCCAGCACGTGGCGTATCCAGCTTGGGAGTCTGGCGCTGGCGCTCGTTCCCGCCCTGCTCGTGATTGTCCAGCCAGACTTGGGCAGCGCCATTGTGATTGGCGCAATCTGGCTGGTGATGGCCTGGGGTGCTGGGATCAAGCCCAGCCAACTGATTCCCCTCCTGCTTGTCGCGGCGGTGGGGCTGTATGGCGCCTGGAACTCGGATGCGATCTTTGACGACTACCAGCGGCGCCGTCTGCTGACCTTCTACTATCTGCTCACCGACCCGGCGCGGGTTAATTTCAATGATGGCTATAACGTCATCCAGGCGCTCAGCGCGATCAGCCAGGGCGGCTGGTTTGGGGCTGGGCTGACCCGTGGCCTCTTCAGCCAGGGCAACTATGTGCCGGTGCAGCACACCGACTTTATCTTTGCCGTGATTGGCGAAGAGATGGGCTTCCTCGGCGGGGTGGTGCTGATTACGTTCCAGGCGCTGCTGCTTTGGCAATCCCTGAGCATTGCCGCCCAGGCCCGCGATAGCTTTGGCCGCCTGATGGCCCTCGGCGTCTTTGCGCTGCTCTTCTGCCATGTGGTGATCAATCTTGGCATGAACCTCAGTCTGCTGCCCGTGACCGGGCTGCCCCTGCCCTTTGTCTCGCAGGGCGGCAGTTTTATGATCATCGTGCTGGCCGCCGTAGGACTTTTGCAGAGCATCGCCCTGCGGCGGCGCAGGCTCTCGTTCTAGGGCGGGGTTTCAGGTGTCGGGTTTCAGGTTTCAGGTTTCAGACCGGGCGCAGCGAGTTCTGCGGATACCGAAACTGCGGGGTATCCGCGAATCTCAAGCATCCAGCAGCGCCGCGACCTCGCCGGTGGTGGGGAGGCTGCCACGCCCGCCGAAGGCGCGGCAACTCAGGGCCGCCGCCGCGCTGGCGTAGCGAATGGCCGCACGCACCGGGTTGTCGCGCAGCAAGGCGTAAAGCAGGGCACCGTGGAAGACATCGCCGGCCCCAGTGGTGTCCACCGGCGCGATGGCGAAGGTCGGCGTGTGAAACAGTTCGCCCTCGTGGGCGCACCAGCTACCTTCGGCGCCACAGGTGACTAGCGCCAGACGCCCGTAGCGACGGTGCAGCGCCTGCGCCGCCTCGTCTGGCGCGGTGAAGCCGGTGGCCTCGCGCCCAAAACGCTCGGAGACCACCAGCAGGTCGCAGAGGGGCAGCAACTCAAGGGTACTCTCGCGCACACGCTCGGCGTCAATCATAACGAGGCCGCCAGAGTCGCGCATCCAGCGGGCCGCCGTGGCGGAGGCGTCGGGGATGTGGGTGTCAATCAGCAGCGCCCGCGCCGAGATGATCAGCGCACGGTCGAGGGGTAGTTGGTCGAGTACCGCCCGGTCGTTGTGCCACCAGATCGTGCGCCGGTCGCGCCCAGGCTCGGCCAGGACAAAGGCGACGTGCGAACTGCCGGGGCGCACGCTGACGCCCACCGGGTCAACGCCAGCCTCGCGCAGGCTGGACAGAATACGTGCGCCGTACACATCGTCGCCGACGGCCCCCGCCAGGGCCACACGCCCGCCCATGCGGGCAATGGTCGCCAGGGCCGTCGCCACCGGCCCGCCGCCCATTTCGATCCAAGCGGCCAAGGGTTGCTTCGCCCCCAATTGCGGCTCGCTGGCTGCCACCCCAATCAGATCCAGCGAGGCAATCCCAACACCCACCACGTCGTAGCGCATAGCTGTGCCTTTATTCGTTCATCGCCGTACGAGTTGGCGGTCGCAACGTCGTGCCACGCACCCGCCCGGTGGCTGAAGCCACGGGCTACGGGGTACGAAGGCCGCCTGCGCGGCCTCGCGAAGCCTGCGAAGGCAGGCTTCGTCAGCAAGAGCCGGGGGCTTCAGCCCCCCGGCGGGCGACGTTGCAAGCGCCATACAACCACCGCGACGATTATATGACATCGGGCGGCGCCAATGGTAGACTACCAACGGACACATTGCGGCGTAGCGCAGGAGAATCGTATGACGGACGTGCTACATTCTGAGGTCGCCACGCTTGGCGGCGGCTGCTTCTGGTGCCTGGAGGCCGTATTCGACCAACTCGACGGCGTGAGCGCTGTCGTCTCGGGCTATGCGGGCGGCCACGTCGCGCAACCGACGTACCAGCAGGTCTGCGACGGCACCACTGGTCACGCCGAGGTGGTACAGGTGCGCTTCGCCCCGGCGCAGATCAGCTTTCGCCAGGTGCTTGAGGTCTTCTTCAGCATCCATGATCCGACGACGCTCAACCGGCAGGGCAATGATGTTGGCACCCAGTACCGCTCGGTGATCTTCGCGCACACGCCCGCGCAGCAGCAGGTCGCCACAACGCTGATTGGCGAGCTAGAGGGCCAGCGAGTTTGGCCGCGCCCAATCGTCACCGAGGTGACAGCGGCGGGCCACTTCTACCCGGCTGAGGATTACCACCAGGCGTATTTTGCCCATAACGGGCGACAGCCCTACTGCCAGATGGTGGTCGCGCCCAAGGTGGCGAAGTTCAGAAAACAGTTTGCGACCAAGCTGAAGGGCTAACCTTACGCCCTACGCACGGCCCGCTCCGTATGCCCTTGCTCGTCCCGTCAACAAGGAGTGCGCCCTATGGAGATTCGGGATCGAACCGATCACGACCCCGCAACTGACCTGCTGCTGGTCGATGCCTACATGCGCTGGGCGCTGCTCGCGGCGGAGGAGGTGGTCGGCAAGAACGGCCTGGCGGTAGTGCTGCGCCAGGCGAAGCTCGATCAGCTCATCGGCAACTACCCGCCCGAGCAACTGAAGGTGAGCACCGGGCTGACATTGGCCCACTACGCCGCGCTGAACGCCGGTCTGCTCAACTTTTTCGGGCGGGCCGCCCGCAGTATGGCCCTGCGAATTGGACGCACCTCCTCACGCTACGCCATCGATCACCAAGGGGCGCTCTTCGGCACGGCGGCCCTGCTCGCCTCCAAGGTCTTGCCGCTCTCAACCCAGATAAAGATGGGCCTGTCGGCGATGCAGGTCGGCTTCCGGCGACTCTCGCAGAGCGTCGGCCAAGAGCGCCACCTTGAGCTAGAGGATCGGGGCACCACCTGGGCGTACCTCGACTACGACTGTCCGATGAGCGCGGGCAAGCTCGCCGATGAGCCGATTGGCTGGATCCAGACGGGCGCCATCCAGGAGGCGCTGCGCTGGCAGATTGGTCGCGACTTCGAGGTCGAGCAAATTGCATGTCGCAGTATGGGCGCCCCGGCGTCCATCTGGCTGGTCTACAAAGAGCCGAAGGTACCGACTGTTTGATGCGGGGTAAAGGAGCGCGCTATGGCAGACCTCACGCCTGACCAGATCTACGACTTGCTGAACCGGCCCGGCCCCCTCTGGCTGGTGGGCATCAATCTGAGCGGGGCCAATCTGAGCGGGGCCAACCTGAGCGGGGCCAACCTGAGCGAGGCGACCCTGAGCGGGACGCGCCTGAGCGACGCAAATCTCTATCGGGCCGACCTGAGCGTGGCCGAGTTGGGCGGGGCAAACCTCAGTTGGGCCAACCTGCGCGAGGCCCGCCTGGGCTGGGCGCAGTTGGTGCGGGCCGACCTGAGCGACGCCGACCTGCGGAAGAGCGATCTGACGTGGGCCAACCTGGAGTTCGCCAATCTCACGGGCGCGAACCTGCGCGGGGCCAATCTGGGGTCCGCCGACTTCAGTGGCGCGAACCTCTATGGGGCCAACCTGAGCCTGTGCAATCTCTCGGGGGTTGACCTGCGCGACACGATTATGATTGGCGCCAACCTGACCGAGGCGCAGTTGCGCGAGGCCCAGCTCATCACGCTGGCCGGGGCCAATCTGAGCGGGGCCAATCTGACCAGGGTGAGCCTGGCCGGGGCGAGTATGACGGGGGTCAATCTGAGTGGCGCGACGCTGCTGGGCGCGAACTTGCGCGAGGCGACGCTCAACGAGGCCAACTTTATTGGGGCGTCCCTCTACGAAGCCAACCTGAGCGAGGCCGACTTGCGTGGTGCCGACCTGAGCGAGGCGAATCTGAGCGGCGTCTACCTGAGCGGGGCGCAACTCGATGGGGTGATTATGACGCGGGCCAACCTCAGTCGGGCCAATCTGAGCGGGTGCAGCCTACGCGGTGCCCAACTCCAGGGCGTAAATCTGCGCGAGGCCAGCCTGGCCGACGCCGATCTGACCGACTGCGACCTGTCTGAGGTGGATCTGAGCGAGGTGGATCTAACTGGCGCAAAGGGGCTGAACCGCTAGCCAAGGGGTCAGGGGTCAGGTTTTAGGTCGCCCTGCGTCGGCATGACGGTTGCAACGTCGTGTTGCCGCGCCAGCCCTCACCCCCCAGCCCCCTCTCCCTGAACGGGAGAGAGGGAGCCGGAAGCGTCCTGCTGCGGAATCTCCCCTCTCCCCGTGAGGGAGAGGGGCAGGGGGTGAGGGGCA
>CAIWXH010000460.1 GCA_903916565.1 uncultured Oscillochloris sp.
GCCCCAGCGATGTCTGTGGGCGAGAGGCGGGCGTGGGCCGCATGCACCGTGGTGCGCGTCTGTTTGCCACTGCCCCGGTCTACCGCCGACACGTTGACCATCCCGTTTAGGTCGAAGTCGAACTGCACCGTGATCCGGGGCGGCATACCGGGCGCCTCGGAGCGCAGATCCTCGAAGCGAAACTCGCCCAACAGCGTGTTGTGCGAGGCGACCGGGTGCTCACCCTGGTAGATTTTCAGGTCGATGATCGTCTGTCCGGGGTACAGCCCTGTGTAGATCTCGGCGCGTGACGTCGGGACCGTCGTGTTGCGCGGGATAATCACGCTGTAGTGATCGGGGATGATGCGGCCCTGCTCAAACTCGGCAATTTCAATCCCCAACGAGTGCGAGGTGACATCAACCAGAATGGCATCCAGCGGCTCGCCCGCGATGATAGCCGCCTGCACCGCCGCGCCCAAGGCCACGGCCTCATCAGGGTTAATCACCACCGCTGGCTCGATCCCAGTGTGTTCACGCACCAATTCCCAGACGAGCGGAATGCGCGTGCTGCCGCCGACAAACAAGACTTTGTCGAGCTGGTCAACGCTGAGGCCGGCATCTTGGAGGGCGGCGTCGAGTGACTCGATGGTGCCGTCAAGCAAGTCGGCGATGGCGGCCTCAAATTCCCCGCGCTGCACTTCGGTCTCTAGGTGCAGCGGTCGGCCATCAATCGTCAGCAAAAACTCTTCCTGAATGCGTGCGCTGGGTCGCGTAGAGAGGGTGATCTTGGCGGTCTCGGCGGCGCGTAGGAGGCGGGCCATGGCACGCGGGTCGTCCTGCGGGCCAACCCCGTGCGTGGCGACGAAGCGCTCAATCAGCAACTCGCGCAGGCGCTCATCAAAGTCGTCGCCGCCAAGCTGAGTATTGCCGTGGCTGGCGCGCACCTCAATCACCCCGCTATCCAGCTCGATGATCGAAACATCGAAGGTGCCGCCGCCCAAATCGTAGACGGCCACCATCTGACGCTCATCGGCGCGGTCAAGCCCGTAGGCCAGCGCGGCGGCGGTCGGCTCGTTGATAATCCGCTCGACGGTGAACCCGGCGATCTCGCCAGCCTCACGGGTGGCTTGGCGGGCGGCATCCGAGAAGTAGGCGGGCACGGTGATCACGGCACGCTCGACCGGCTGCCCGAACTGCGTCTCGGCGGCGCGGCGCAGCTCGCGCAAAATCAGCGCCGAAATCTGCTGGGGCGTGTAGCTCCGTTCGCCCAACTGCACCTCGGTGCCACGGCCCATCTGGCGCTTAATCGAGCGGATGGTGCGCTCAGGGTAGAGCACGTACTGATTGCGGGCGGGCGTGCCCACCAGCAGCCCGCCGTCGGGCGCCAGCCCCACCACCGAAGGAATGATCCGCTCGTCGCCACTGGGCACAATGTCGGGGATGCCGTCGCGTACCAGGGCCACTGCGGAAAAGGTCGTGCCAAGGTCAATGCCGATAATCAAACTCATGCTGAAAGCTCCTTATGTTGTGGTTCGCCGACGACGGCTACCTCGGCGTGGCGCAGCACCCGCGTGCCGACCACGAAGCCGCGCCGAATCTCGTGCATCACGGTGCCGGGGGCGGCGGCGGCGGTGACGACTTCGACGGCGATGTGGCGGCGTGGGTCGAACGGCTGGCCCTCCGCCGCAATCAGGGTAACGCCCTCGGCGGCCAGGGCGTCGAGCAGCCGACGGCGCACCATGGTCAGCCCACTCAGCCAAGCGTCGAGGGCGACACGAAGCGTCGCGGCCTCGCGGCGCTCCTCAGCCTCGGCGGCGCCAAGCAGCAAGCGGCGCAGCAGGGCCGCCGTCGACTCGCGTCGGGCGGCGTGGGCAAGGGTCGCGTGCCCAGCGCGAATGGCCTCATCAAGCCCGTCCAGGGTGGGAAACAGCGCACGCACCACCGCGAGGCGGGCTTCAGTTATGGTAGCGTGGCCCTGTTCGCGGGCGGTGACGAGTTCAGCCTCGCGGCGGGCCTCGCTGGCCTGGAGGGTCGCCAGAGTCGCCGCCAGACGCTCGGCCTGGGTTTCCGTGAGGGCGTTCGCCTTGAGCTGTTCGCGACCGGCGCGACCGATCTGTTTCTCAAGGGCGGCGACTGTGGCTTGAAGTGCATCAATCTGGGCGGCCAACTCAGACGGAGCTTGCTCGCGGGTGTTCAAAACTGAACCTTTTCGTGCTGCTCGCGCCAGTCGGTGCGGTCGAGGTCGGTCATGACACGCAGGGCGACCAAAACATCGGCGGGCCGCAGGCCAAGGGCGAGCTTCGGCGGACGCTTGCGGCGCGTCGGTGCGGGCCAGGGCTGAATCAGCAGCATATCGACCTCAAAGCGCTGGGCCGGGTCACGCAGACACTCGTACGCAGCGCGGATGCGCTTGAACTGCTCGGGGTTGCGCTCAGGCGGATTGGCGCGCACCTGCACAAAATAGGCGCGCTTAAGCTCCTCGGCTGAGGAGGATTGCGCGAGGCCGAGCACCTCGTAGGGGTTCATGGACGGCTCGCTCATCCCGATAGCTCCCGCTCAATCAAAAAACTCTTCTTCCCCATCAAACTGGTCGTAGCCGCGTAAGCTGGCGCTGAACAGCATTCGCAGCATGGGCGTACCGACGACCCGCCGCAGCTCTTGGGCCTGGGCGACGAGATCGGGGCGACCCACGCGCTGGGCCAGCTTGATCGCGTGCTGAAGCGTCGTCTTGGCCTCATTGGGCTTGTCGCTCAGGCCGAGCGCCACCCCAAGCAAGATCAGCAACTCCGCATCTTCGGGCAGGTGCTGCACGGCCCGTTCGACAAAGTGACGGGCCAGATCGGGGCGCGGCAGGATCAAGAAGGTCGTAATCGCCTTGAGGATCCGCATGTCAGTGGGCCGCAGCGCCACCGCCTTTTCGAGCAATTCCAGCGCCAATTGGCTGCCCGGCGTCTCAGTTGGATGCGGCGGCGGCACCGTTTGACCAAAGAAGTGCGGGTACGGTGACGGCGGAGTCGCATTCACCATGATCTGTAGCCCGATAGCGACATAATCCTCGGCGGTGGGCGTGCGTTCACGCTCGAAGCGGGCGATGAGCGCGCGCGCTTCATCAAACTTGCTTGCCATCAGCCAGGTTTCAATGGACAGCACCCAGGTTTCGGTGTTTTCGCCACCCACGGTCAAGGCCCGCTCGATCAGGGCCGCCATGTCCACTGGCCGGTGCAGCGCGTGGAGCATACGGGCCTGGTTCAGTGGGAAGCGCGGATTGTCCGGCTGGTAACGCTCACCCTCGACGAAGGATTGGTAGGCGTCATCAATGAAGCCATACTGGGACTGCTGGTACCCATGGTTCATAAAGACGTCAGCCACACGGCGCTGCAGGTCGGCCCGGTCGGGATGGCGTGCCGCCAGCTCACGAACGAGCCGCTGCGCCTCAACATACTGCCAGCGTTCGGCAAGCTCGTTGACGTAGCGCAGCAGCGCCTCGGGGTGATACGGGTCAAGCTCCAGGATGCGCTTGATCTCGTTCTGCGCGGCGCGATCCTGCTCATTGGCAAGCAGGGCGTCGGCAAACTGGAGGCGCAAATTAAGGTCGTTCGGGTCAAGCTTAATCGCCTGGCGGAAGATGGCGACGGCCTCATCGGGGCGTCCAGCGTGGCGGTAACAACTGATGATCCGTGTACGCACCCAGGCCGCTTGCGCCTCGTCTTGGGCGGCGTCGCCAGCACTATCGGTACGCTTGCGCGTACGCAGGAACGCACGCCAGACCTCGGCGGCCTCTTCCCAGCGCGCTTGGTGTTCGTAGGCCAGGGCCAGATTATGCAGAATCGTGCGGGGCGAGCCAAGCGCTTTGGCGCTGCTAAGCACCTGGCGGGCTGCCTCCCAGAACGCGGCGGCTTGCGGCCACTGTCCAGCGGCGGCAGCGGCACCGGCGGCGCGGTCGAGGGCCAGCAGCCGCAGTTCGTCAAACGCGGGGCTACTGGGTAGCCCGGCCCAGCGCAGCGCCAGAGCGCCAGCAGCCACCATATCGCCAGCGTCTACCAGCGCGCTCAGATGCTCCAACACCAACGCGACGAGGTTCGTCTCTAGCTCGGGCGAGCGGTCGCCAGCCGCATAGATGGGCTGCCACAGCGTCAGCGCGGCGGCGGTATCGCCGCTCGCGGCGGCGGCCACGCCACGATAGTAGCGCCTGATCGGCTCAAGCGCTGCGGAGGGGAGCGTGCGCTCGTCGTCAAGGGTGGCGCGAGCGTCCGGGTCGTTAGTCGCCAATTCGCCCAGGCCGCGCCAGAGCGTTCCCAACGGGCTATCGTCGGCGGGCGGGCGCTGGTGCTGCAACACCGCCAAGGTCGGGGCGGCCCACGCCTGAAGCTCCGGGGTCATCCCAGGCAGATCAGTCAGGGTCGCCTCATGGTGCTGCTGAAGGGTCACCAGGACCAGCAGTTTCGCGGCAGCCGTGTTCCCTGGCTGCTGGGCGAGCACCTTGCGGTACTGTGCGGCGGCCCCGGCGAGGTCACCAGCACGGTGCAGCAGCCGCCCAAAGTGAAAGGGGAAGCGCGGATCATTGGGGGCCAGCGCAGCAGCGCGGCGCAGGTCGATCAGCGGGTCGGCGGCCCGTGCGCTGAGCGCACGGCGGAAGTGCGCCTCGGCGAGGGCGCGTGCGACTGCCGGGTCGTGCATGATTGGCTGCCACGCATTGATCGCCGCGTCGAGTCGGCCCGCCTGAAAGGCGTGTTGTCCAATCTCGCGGGGGCTGAGGCTCCGTGACGGTGGTTGGCGTCCCGAACGTTTTGACGGCGACATAGCACTGGGGCCGAGGCAGCCCCACGGGCTGCGCTCAACATAGAGAGAAGAGCCATCGACCCAAGCAGGTCACCCAGAGCGCAAACGCAGCTAGGTCGAGGGCACAAGCGAACGGGTTTCATTTTACCCTATCTGGGGTATGACCGCGATTCGTGGAACATCGCGCCCTTTGATGGGTTAGGCTTGCGCTAGATGTCGCGGTCAGCCGCCACCCGTTGGATGCGCTGGCTAGGATGCGCTCGCAAACGCAACGCGCACACCCAGGGCGATGAGTACCACGCCGGTGACGCGCTCGATCCAGTGGCTGACTGCTTCGAAGCGCTGACGCACCGCATGGTGCCCAATGATCGCGGCAAGCGTGGCAAAACAGCCAAATTCCAGCCCCACAATCGTGAGTCCGTCCACCACCTGGGTTAGCAGCGGCGTCCCAGGCCGAATGATTTGGGTGAAGAGGGCGAGAAAAAAGAGCGTGGCTTTGGGGTTGAGCATATCGGTTAAGAAGCCGATGCGGATAAGCGCACCGCGTGTCAAGGCAGGGCGAGCGGCTGCGAGGTCGCTGCGCGTGTGGGGTTGCGCTTGCAGCGACTTGATCCCGAGAGAGATCAGATAGCCTGCGCCCAACCACTTCACGATGGTGAACAGCAGGAGCGATTGGCTGATGAGCAGGCCAATGCCGACCAGACAGTAGGTGATATGCACGAGGTTGCCCAGGGCCAGGCCGGCGGCGGTATACACGCCTGCCCCGCGTGATTGCAGCAGGCTGTTGCGGATAACGACGGCCATATTGGGGCCGGGTGTCATCACCACGAACCAACCCAGGATGACCACGGTGAGCCATTCGCTGAAGTCCATCCTCCGCTCCTCTGAAGGTCGTTGCCAGCCCCTCACCCTAGCAGCGCAATGCGTAGCTGTCAAGCGGAATGCCGTCGGCTCGCACCGTCAGGCGGTCATGCGTACCGCTGCCGCAGCGCAGCACACCGCCCATGGTGGCAAGTCCACCACACCTCCCCGGCGTCTCCATCAAGCCTCCATAGTGTGGGCCTATAGTGAGGGTGTCACACAAACCGCCCGGAGCGACCGGGCGGACGAAACAGGAACACACGCACTATGAAACGCACCCTCAGCCTCATCGCCGCCGGGATCGGCGGTGCCCTCATTGCCCTGCTCGCCCTGAGTTTCGCCACCGGCGCGTTTGCCCAAGGGCCAAGCGGCTCGCCCACCCCAGGCACCCCCGGCACCGGCCAGATGGGCCGTGGTCAGATGGGCCGTGGTCAGATGGGCGGCCAGATGGGCGGCCAAGCGCAGTCCCTCGTCGGGATGGCCGCCGCCGAGCTGAAGCTCACCCAGGCTGAACTCGTGGCGAAGCTGGGCACGGATGGCACCATCGCCGCCGCGCTCACCGCAGGCGGGATTGACCCCGCCGCCTTCATTAACCGCTTTGTCGCCACCCGCGCCACGCGCCTCGACGCAGCAGTGACCGCCGGCACGCTGACCCGCGCCGAGGCCGACACCCGTCTGGCGACCGCTCGTGCGCTGTCCACCGCCCGCATCAACCAGCCCTTCACGGTGCTTGGCCCCGGCGGCCAGGGCCCCAACGCGGGCCAGGGCTTCGTTGATGCGAATGGCGACGGCGTCTGCGACCAGATGCCCGCCGGTGGCCAGGGCCACATGGGTGGCGGGCGCGGTCGGTAGCCTGATCGTCACAGCGGCGGGCGAGGGGAACACCCTCGCCCGCCGCTGTTGCGTTTATCATGCGGATGGAGCGACCCATGCTTGGTGAGAGGACGCGATGGCCCAGTTGATCCTAGTGGTGGATGATGACCACGAGATTGCCCGCTTGGTGTGCGCCTACTTGGAACAGGCGGGCTTTCGTGCGGTGTGCGCCTACGATGGTGCCACCGCGCTGCGGACGCTGCGGACGGAACGCCCCGACTTGCTGGTACTCGACCTGATGCTGCCCGACCGCGACGGTCTGGACATTGCGCGCACCATTCGGGCCGACCCCGCCACCGCCGCCGTGCCGATCATTATGCTGACTGCCCGCGTAGACGATACTGACCGCATTGTCGGCCTGGAGTTGGGCGCCGACGATTACATCACCAAGCCCTTCAATCCGCGTGAGGTGGTCGCCCGGGTGCGCGCCGTGCTGCGCCGCACCGCTGGCCCCACCGCCCCCGAGCAGCGTCTCCAGCACGGCGAACTACTCCTCAACCTCGACGCCCATCGTGCCAGCGTCGCGGGCGTTGCGCTAGAGCTGACCCCGACCGAGTTTGACCTGCTGGCGATGTTCCTCCGTAACCCCGGCCACGCCTTCACCCGCACCGAGCTGATTGAGCAGGGGCTGGGCTACGCCTACGCGGGCCTAGAGCGCACCGTGGACAGCCACATCAAGAACCTTCGCAAGAAGATTGAGCGCGACCCCGCCGCGCCCCCGCTGATCGAAACCGTCTACGGCGTGGGCTACCGTCTACGACCCCAATGAACCGTCTCTGGCTCCACCTAACCCTTGGCTTCGCGCTGGTAACGTTGGTCGGCACGCTGACCGTGGCGCTGCTGACGAATGTGCGCGCCGATGCCACCTTCCGTGGCTACCTGGCCCAAAGCCAAGTGGCCGAAAGTGGCGTGCTGGAGCGCCTCGCCGCGCACTATGCGGCCCAAGGCGCGTGGGTCGGTGCCGAGGCGCTGCTGACGATTCCGCACGGCTCCGGCATGGGCCAGGGGATGGGCCAGGGGATGGGCCAGGGCGCGATGCTGCGGAGCAGCCTGGTGCTGGCGGACGCCGATGGGCGGATCGTGGCCGACCCGGCGGGGCTGGCGGGCAGGCCGACCTTGAACGCGAGCGAACGCACCGAGGCGTTGCCCATCCTCGTCGCGGGGCGCACCGTCGGCTACCTGCTGGCGCGTGCGCCTGGGAATAGTGCGCTGCCCGCAGCGGCCCAGCGCTTTCTTGACACGCTCAACCGCAGCTTGTGGACGGCGGGGCTGGTGGCGGGCGGCGTAAGTCTGGCGTTGGGCTTGTTCATCGCCCGTGGGCTGGCCGCGCCCCTTGGCCGACTGGCGACGGGCGCACGCCGAATCGCGCAGGGGCACCTTGCCGAGCGCGTGCAGGGCGGCGGGCCAGCCGAGGTGCAGACCGTGGCGACGGCCTTCAACGAGATGGCGGCGGCCTTGGAGGCGGGCGAAGCGCAGCGGCGGCAGATGGTCGCCGACATCGCCCACGAACTCCGCACGCCACTGACGGTGATCCAGGGCAACTTGCGGGCGATCCTCGACGAGGTCTACCCGCTCAGCACGGCAGAGGTGGCGACGATTTATGAGGCGACGTTGGGGCTGCGGCGGCTGGTCGATGACCTCCGCACGCTCTCGCTGGCCGAGGCAGGGCGCCTGGACATGCAGCCGCAGCCGGTGGCGGTGGCCCCGCTGCTGGCCCGCGAAGTGGCGCTCTTCGCCGACCTCGCCAGCGCCGAGGGGGTGACGCTCCAGATGGACGCGCCCCCGGATCTCCCGGCGGTGCTGGCCGACCCCGAGCGGCTGGCCCAGGTGCTGCACAATCTGGTGAGCAATGCGCTGCGTCACACGCCCGCTGGCGGGGCCGTGACGCTCCAGGCGCAGCACGTTGCGGCCCAGGTGCGCTTCACCGTTGCCGACACGGGCGTCGGAATCGCCGCCGCCGACCTGCCCCACGTCTTCGAGCGCTTCTACCGGGTTGACCGGGGGCGGTCGCGTGAGGCGGGCGGCAGCGGCTTGGGGCTGGCGATCACCAGCCAGATCATTCGGCTGCACAGCGGCACCATCGGTGTGACGAGTACGGCGGGCCAGGGCGCACACTTCTGGTTCACGCTGCCGGTCGCGCCCGTGTCGTCGTACGGCAGTCAGGAACTAGCGCAAGCCTAAGGCTTGCAGCAGCCTTGCCCTGGTGGGTGAAGTGGCGCCGTGGGAAGCTGAACGGCGCGGCGCCCCAGGCCATCCGCCACGAGCGCGACGCCGCCTGAGCCAAGCGCTCTGGCGTGTACCCGCAGAATGCCCCCGCGCTCCCACGGAGCCGGGGGCGTTCTAGGTGATGCGTTCGGCCTAAACCCCTAGCACCTAAACCCTCGGCTCAACGGGCGATGGTGTAGCTGTACGCGACCTGTCCATTCTGCTGCGTGGGCGTTTCGTCCTGCGGCAGGTAGGCGCGCATATAGGCCACGGTGACTTGCGCGGGCGTCACCGTGACGCGCAGGTGCCCGGAGCTGCCCAGCACCGTGCCGTGGGTGTAGCCGTAGTCGGCGGCAATGCGCGGGTTCGCGTCGGTGGTGCTTGGCTGGGGCACTTCCTGATAGACAATGCCATCCAGCTCTTGCTGCACAAAAACGTGGTCGTGGCCGTGAAAGACGGCGCTGACATGGTGTTCGACGAGCAACTGGTGGATGGGCTGACCCCAGCCGGGGCGCTGGGTGGCGAACTGCGCGGCGTCGCCCCACTCGTACGTGCCCGCAAGCTCGACGCCGCCGCGCCCGGTGCCGTTGACGTGATGGGCGAAGACGAACTTGTAGGTTGCGCTGCTCGTCTCAAGCGTGCGCTTGAACCACTGGTATTTCTCTCTGTGACAAGGTTGCAGGTGGCGGGTTTCAGGTTTCAGAGCGAAGGGGCTTGTTCGCGCAGCGGGGGCCGGGATTCCTCGCTGCGCCCGGAATGACAACCCCGTTGTCGTAGTCAGGCGACCTTGCATGGCTTGCTACTGCGCCCGGCCTGAAACCGGAAATCCGACACCTGCAACCTGGCTTACCCACCGCGCAC
>CAIWXH010000461.1 GCA_903916565.1 uncultured Oscillochloris sp.
CCCCACCTCCCCACCTCCCCACCTCCCCACCTCCCCACCTCCCCACCTCCCCACCTCCCCACCTCCCCACCTCCCCACCTCCCCACCTCCCCACCTCCCCATCTATAACACTGGCAGCCCCCGCTCGCGGGCGACCTCGCGCAGCGTGTGGAGCAACTCAATCGTGGCGGCGATCTCCGCTTTATTGATCGACACGCTCTCGATGTTGATCCCCAGGGGCAACTGGTCGGCGTAGGGCTGGTCGAGGATGGCGCGCAGAATGTCGCGGCAGACGGCAAGCGAGCGACTGAGCGGGGCCGGGTCATTCAGAATGGCGCTGGCCGTCGCGTCGGGCACGGTCACGCCCAGCCAGCGAATAAAGCCCAGCGTCTGCGGGCGCCCGCAAGGGGTGAAGGTCAGGACGACGCGGCGCGGCGCAAGGCCAAGCTCGGCGCACTCGCGCACATAGTCGCCCAACAGCCGAATGCTCGGCTCGGGGTCGTAGGCAAACTGCGAGATGAAAAAGCGACAGCCGTGCGCGGCCTTCTGGATGAGACGGCGACTTTCGCTGCGCTCGGGGCTGTGGCGCTCAGCGATGGCGACCCCGCCCAGAACAAAGCCCGCCGGGTGCGCGGCGGCCATTTGGGTCGCCCGGCTCAGGTGGATTGCGCTATGCACGCCCTTCGAGCTTGCCATGCCCACGGGCGTCAGGTAGCGCAGGCCATGTACGTCGCTGGCCGTGTCGAGCCAGCCCGGCCAGGTCGCCTCGGTCTGATTGACCACACACTTATAGGTAATCGCAGGCTTGCCCGTCAGTTGCTGGAGCAACTGCGCGTAGGATGGCGACTCGATAGTGGGCAGATAGGGGAACGGGCGCGGCGTGGCCGTGCGCGACGCCTCGTCCTGCACATCGTAGACGACCAACCCGTCGAGCGGCAGACCGGCCACACGCTCGGCTAGGCGTGTCGCGGCGCTCAGCACCCGCTCGGCGGGGGCGTCAGCGCGAGGCGGCGTCGTGCCATAAAGCATGGCGAAATGCCGACTATCGGCCAGGGGCTCCTCGCGGTCAACCATGCCTGCAACGCTTTCGTTGTGTGTTCACCTTAGCCGCAGGCCGGGGCAACGACACGCCCCGTAATGGAGGTGAGAATGCCCATAAGCTTCTCGATGCTGTCAATGTAGTACTCACGATCATCAAGCTGGACACGCTGACCTTCAAGCTGTAAAAAACGCCACGTTGTGCCGGTGGTCACCACCCCATGCACCACCGGGACAGTCGTACCCTCGCGCAGATTAAACCGCTGTGCGGCGAGCATCGCGGCAATGCACTGGGCAAACCCACCTTTAATATTCTCGTTCTTGGCCTCAAAAATGATCAGCACTGGTGCGCTGATAAACAACTGCTCGGGGGAGTACGAGATAATGTAATCACAAATCCCGTTGAGCCCTTGGGCTGCATCAACCGTAAACTCAACTCCGGAAAAGAGGCTAATCGTTCGCCCGGTTTGTTTGCGAAGCTCCACTAAAATCGGCGCGATCAGCAACTCTGAGCGTACTTTCTCCGTGTTAATCGCCAACGCTAAGCTCAGAGTCTCCTGCAAGGTCTCAGTCAACCACGCACTGACCGGCACAAGTGGCGCGTGTGAGCAGAGATCAACTCCTTCATCAATGCTGAGCTGAAACTTTTGCTTGACACTCGCTATTTTGAAATCACTATAAGCCATCATTTGCCCCCGACAGGGTCGGTGTCTACACCTTCGCCAGTATACCAGAACTGGAAATAGGGGCGGCTCACGCCAGCCCCGCCCGGTGGCTGAAGCCACGGGCTACGCGGTGCGAAGGCCGCCTGCGCGGCCTCGCTGAGCCGACGAAGGTCGGCTTTGCAACCAAGAGCCGGGGGCTTCAGCCCCCCGGCAACAGGACATTGCCGCAGCCCCGACTCACTCCGGCTCCAGCAGATGCTCGGCCACAATCGTGCGGCGCGTGCGCGTCTCGCTCCGCAGAATGAGTGAGTTGGTGGTCGCCCGGTCGCCGCTGAAGTCGGCACCCTTGAGCAGCAGGCCGTCGGTGATGCCCGTAACGACGACGAAGATCTGGCCCTTCGTCACCAAGTCGTTGCAGGTCAGGACACGCCGCGTGTCGAGGCCCGCCTCGGCCACCGCAGCCCGCTCATCGTCGCTCTGCGGGGCGATGCGGGCGAGCATGCCGCCGCCAAGCGCCTTCACGGCGCAGGCGGCGGTCATCCCTTCGACGGCCCCACCGGCGCCCATCAGCGCATCAACCGGCCCATCGGGCGCCGCCGCCAACACCGCCCCGGCAATATCACCGTCATCGGCCAGCATCACCCGCGCCCCGGCGGCACGAATCTCAGCGATGAGATCGGCGTGACGCGGGCGCTCCAGCACAAAGATGACGAGGTCGCGTACCGCCTTGCGTTTGGCCCGCGCAATCAGGCCAAGCGTCCACGCGGCGGGCGCGCGCATACACTCGGGCACCAGCGCTGGCGCCACCTCGCGGCAGACGACAATCTTTTCCATATAGACCGCAGGGCTGGGCGACCAGATTGCGCCTCTAAGCGTCACAGCGGCCACCGAAACCGCGCCCGGTCGCCCTTGGGCCAATAGTCGCCGCCCGTCAATCACGTCGGCCAGCACATCAACGGCGACGCCGCGCCCCGTTCCGACGCGCTGGCCTGCGGGCAGCGCATTGAGCAGGCCCAGACGGCCCGCTTTACTGACGGCGATCTGTCCATCAAAGTCAAGGTTGGCCAGCGCACGCGCCATCGCCACACTCGCCGCAGTCTCGGCCTCTTGGGCCAGCCCCAGCCCCATCCAGCGCGCCGCCGCCAGCGCCGCCGCCTCGGTGGCGCGTACCAGATCTAGGCCCATATTCCGATGCAGACGCTGATCAGACATAGGTGTCACTCCTAATCGAGCGCAATCCTACACCAGTGTACGAGCGCAGCATGCTGCGCCCTGTGCCATCGGCTTCACGACCCGGATCGGATTGCGAGAGACGCAACATCTGACGAGTCCAGGGGTGCCTCAGTGACGCGCCAGGAACGCCTCCATCACCGTGATATACTCGGGGGCGCGGGTCAGCGCAGTGATGTGGCCCTTCGTGTAGAAGGTGTGGATCTCGGCGTAGGGGTAGCGGGCGCGTAGCGCAACGCGCTCGGCGGCAGCGAAAAGCGGGTCGTCGGCAGTCTCCATCAGCAGCGTCGGGCCGTGCCAGCGCGGGGCGGGCTGAAGCTCACGCCCCCGCTCGTCCATATCAATCATCACCCGCACCCGGTTGGTGAACTCGGGCACGGTGAGCATCGCAACCACCCCTTTGAAGTAGCGCTGCCAGAAGCGGTGCGCCGGGGTGCTGCCGGCCAGCACATAGGTGAGGCTACCCGCAAGCGTGGCGTGCAACCCCAGGCGCGGCAGGCGGGCGATAATGGCGATGGCTAGGCGTAGCGCCATCGCCCGGTCGCGGCGTGGCACCCCCGTATCACCAATCAGCAGGCTCAGGATGCGGTCGGGGTGGCGCTGCAGCACATATTGCGCGACAATGCCGCTATACGAGGCGCCAATCAGATGAAATGGCCCCGCTGTCTCGGCCTCAACCAGCGCCGTAATCCCGGCGAGCAACTGCTCCAGGGTTCCCACCTCTGCCGGATAGCTGGGGGCAATCACGCGGTAGCGCTGCTCGAAGGCCGCAATGTAGGGGAAGGCCATCTCGGCAATCCCCGGTGCCCCAGGCAGAAACAAAAGCGTCTCTGGCCCCCGCCCACCGACGATGTAGCTCCAGGGTGCGTCAGCGAAGGTGGCCCGTTGCGGCTGGTGCGCGGCGCGGAAGCGCGCCAGTTGCGCGTCAAAGTCGATTCCCATGCGTGTCCCGTCGGAATGAAGCGCGGATTGTAGACCTGCGAGCGATCAGGTTACGCCGGGGCCATTATAACGTACGCTAAAGCGCCTTCCCGATGCTTGGGCGGCTTACCGCAGCGAGGTTCCCGTGCCCATAGAACTGCTCCGCCAGTGTCGCTATTTTGCCGGCCTTAGCGCCGCGACCCTTGACGACGCGGCGGCATGCGCCCAACACCGCCGTGTGCCCGACGGCGAGTTTTTCTTCCACCAGGGTGACGAGGCCCGCCACTTTTACATTCTCGCCACTGGACACGCTCGACTCAGCCAGATCACCCCCGAGGGGCGCCAGGTCATCCTTGGTCTGGCTGGCCCGCGCCACGAGATTGGCATCATCGCCGCCATCGAGGGTGCGATCTACCCGCTTGACCTTCAGGCGGTACAGGCTTGCGCGGCGCTGACATGGGATCGCGCCGCACTTGGCACGCTGCTTGAGGCGCACCCGCTGCTGGCCTTGCGCGCCCTGCGGATGGTCTCGACGCGCTTTGTCGAGCTACAGGATCGCTATCGCGAGCTGGCCACCGAGCGGGTCGAGCGGCGCATCGCCCGCGCCCTGCTGCGCCTCGTCGTCCAGATTGGCCGCCCCGAGGCGACCGGCGTCACGGTTGCGGCACCGCTCGCCCGCCAAGACCTCGCCGAAATGACGGGCACGACCCTCTTCACAGTCAGCCGCATCCTCAGCGCCTGGGAGGCGCAGGGCATTATCAGCACTGGTCGCGAGCGCGTGACCCTGTGCGATGCGCCTCGGCTCACCCGCATCGCCGAGGATCTGCCCGAGGGGTAGTGCCTCGGCATGAACAGCGTAGCCACCTGCCGTGGCTGCGGTATAATTGACCGTATCACCCAATAGCCGCGTACGGCTCTACCAGAACCTAGTCGAGAGATTTGACCGCAGACGCAACAATCAGGCAGCGACATTGCCGTCAGCCACCTGATCGTCGCACTTGGTTCACCCGGTGCCAGCGTTGCGGTATCGTCCTCGCAAGCACCCGCGACCCTGGTTTCGCGGTGAACCGCATCGCTGGGGAAAGCACAGCGCCGACACTCAAGAATGAGTGTCGGCGCTGTTTGTGGAGCGGGAGACGGGATTCGAACCCGCGACCTACACCTTGGCAAGGTGTCGCTCTACCAACTGAGCCACTCCCGCAGGGAGTTTCGTAACAACGTTCGGAGTGTAACACGACTTGAGGGAAAATGCAAACGGCGAGCAAACGACCTACGGGCGAGCCAAGAATCATTGCGGGTACGCGCCAGCGGTTGGGTCGGCGGCTAGGGCTAGAGCCATACTACACGGTGGTTGAGCGTTCAGATGACGTGTTGCGGCTTGTCTCACGGCCTAAAGCCAACCAGGGGGGAGCGCTACCTATTTTGGTCGGGGGTGCCGCACTGCTGCTCGTCGCAGTCTTCGTGGCTGGCACCGGGTTAGCGACCGCCGCCTCAGGGGCGGGCTTTGCCGTGGCGGGCCTAGCCGCAGTGGTGGCGGGCCTATTTAGCGTACTGGGCTACCAGCGTCTTGTGGGCGGATACGCGGTGTTGACCACCCACAACACCATTGTCTGTGACCGCGAGGCCAGCGCGATCACCTTTCGCCAAGGCGGCAAGGTGGGTGTCGAGCGCGCCCAGAGCCTGCGCTTCAGCCAGATTGGCGGGCTGCGCCTACGCCGCCGCCCCCTGGCAACGGGATGGCCGCTGCGTCAGGTGCGCCCGATCATCGCGCTCGAACTCGTCGTTGGCGACGAGGCTTGGGTGGTTGATACCGCTGTTGACCCCGAGGCGCTGCGTCCGGTCGCCGAGGCGCTGTCCGTGATCCTCCAACTAGAGTTTGCGCGGGCGTAAAAGAAAAGGCGTGAGCGGCAGCTTGCCACTCACGCCTTTCGCTCGTACGATCTTCCGTCCTTATGGGGCGGGCGGGGGGAACTGGGGGTAGGCGATGCCAGCATCAATACCCCACTGGAACCAGTTGCCGACAAACTGGGGCATCGATAGGAAGATCCCAATCGCCCCAGTGACGCCGCAGAGCCAAGTGAACCAGAAGGCCCAAAGGTGGATCGAGTAGGCATTCGCGTTGAAGCCCATGCACCAGCGCCAGAAGAGTTGGGCGCGCTCGGTGCCGGTACCGGGTGCCTGAAGTTCGGCCCACTCCTCGTGGGCGGCGTACTTCTCAAGCGCCCAGATCGTACCCGCGTGCATGGCTAACAGCACCGTTGAGCCGAGCAGGAAGAAGATCGACATCATGTGGAACGGGTTGTAGTAAAAGTTCCCGTAGCGCACGCTTACGTTGTTCGTCCAGTCGAGCAGCGCCTTCATGCCGTGGGCGGGGGCCTCAGACCAGTCATTCATCCACATCGGGCGAATGATGTAGATCACGAGGTAGAGCAGGATCGCGCCGGTGAAGCCGAGGGCCAAGTAGGGCTTGATCCCATTGGCCTTCGCCCGCGTGTAGAGGTGCATGAACCAGCTAAGGATCGCCATCGTCAGGAAGAAGGTGCAGATCAGCCACCAGCCGCCCTGGTTCAGGGGCGCGAAGAAGAGGTTATAGTGTGAAGACGGCGGGTCGATCTGGAGGACAAAGAAGTACTTGGCGAACGCGATGGGACTGTAGTTCACCTGGGAGGCCATCACGACCAGCCAGATAAACGCGAACATACTCCCGCAAAAATAGGCCAGCGTGTTCCAGAGGCCCAGGTAAAACGGCCCGAGCGTCGTGTCGAAGCCAAGGTTCCCCAGGACGGGCAGCTCAATCTGCTTGCCCATGCGTCCTTGTGTCGAGGCCCCGCCCAGCTCAAGGTCGCTGGGGGTCGTGTTGATCGTAGCCATCGCTATGTTCCTCCAGGGCTTCAGCGCTCAGCGTTCCCCTACATCCCACTCCACCAGGGCAGCGTATTCCAGAAGTTCCAGAAGCTCACCCAGTCGTTCACAACCCAGCCTGACAGGAGGATGCAAAGGTCAGCCGAGAGGACGCCGCCACAGGCGAAGATGAAGCCCAGGCGGTGGATACCAGCCTCGCCGACCGAGTAGTACTGCACATCACGGAAGAAGAGATCCTCGATCTCACTGCCAGCCGAACCCCGGTACTGGGCTGCGCTCAAAACGAGCGAGCCGTGAGCCGCCAGCAGCCAGGTTGAGCCGAAGAGTCCAGTGATGCCGATGGCATGGAAGGGGTTGTAAAAGAAGTTGTTGAAGCGGTAGCCGAAGTTCGAGATCCAGTCGAGGTGGGGCAGCACGCCAAGCACGAAGCCCTCGTGCCACTGGCCCATCGCGATTGGTCGGATAATCTGTAGCGTACACCAAGCCGAGAAGACTACGCCATAGGCCACCGCAATGTGGTAGCCCATATTGAGCTTCATGCTGATGTCAATCTGCCGCATGAACCAGCCGAAGAAGGCGGTTGTCGCAAAAAGTACCGTCATCTGCCAGATGAAGCCTGGGGCACCGGGGCTAGCCAGGGCTAGTCCGTTCGCGATGGGTGGTGGGTCAATGCGCCCAGCGAAGAAGTTCTGCGGGTACGAGTATGGCCCAAGCAGCACCGTGCCATAGAGGTAGAAAAAGACCCCGAAGATGATGCCCAGCACTGAGACGAAACCCCAGAAGCCCACGTAGAACGGCCCTACCCAGAAGTCAAAGGGGTCATACTTGAAGAGGCTGCTGAAGGTCGTCCGTCCCTTGATCTTATACTCCGGCTCCAACTCTTCGATTGTCCGCCCGCCTGCCACGCGTGTTGAACGAGCATCCGGTAGAACCGTGTACCCAAAATCGGGGAAACGCGGATCCTTGGCCTTGGTAGCACTCATAAGCCCAATCCTTTCCAGACGGCTCGTGGGCGGGTGTCTGGTGGCCCACACGCGGCGCGGAGAGCAAGGAGGTGTTGTTGCAGGAAAGATAAAAGCTAAAGCGTTCAAGCGCAAGTATAATACGCTACAATAGTGTTGTCAAGCAAGGCTCCCGCTTGGCGATTCTGCTCTCTAAAGCGCAAAAAAGCGTCCAGCGCTGAGGAGTTGCGGCACCGGACGTACGACTTTTCAGTTGCATATATACAACACTACCGTCTCCTCGGCACCTCCAGCTCGCGCTACGACACTTGCGCCACTGGGCGCCGGGCGATCCATGCGGCTTGGCGCGCCGCCACTAGATCTTCGTAGATCGTCGTGATGCGCCGCGTGACGCTGGGCCAGCTATATTCGGTGGCACGCTGCCGGGCACGAACCCGTAGCACGGCGGCCTCGGTTGGATGCTCAATCAGCCACTCGATCTGTGTGGCGAGCGCTGCGTGATCGTCAGGGGGGAAGAGTCGCCCGCTGTGCCCGTCCTCGACCGTTAGCGCCAAGCCGCCTACATTCGCGGCGACGACAGCGGCGCCCGAGGCCAGCGCCTCCAGGGCGACCATGCCGAATGACTCGTAGTGCGACGGCACGACCACCACGTCGGCGGCGGCAAAGTAGCTCGGTAGCCCCTCTTGGGGCTGTGCGCCCAGAAAGTTCACTCGATCCTCGACGCCCAGTTCGCGCCGCAGGGCGTCGAGACGGCGCTGCTCGGCGTTCCAGTGCTGCGGGCGGCCCTCGCTCTCGCCACCGACCAAGAGTGCGCGCAGTTGCTTCGCCCACGGGCGTGCGCTCTGTCGGAGCAGCGCCAGGGCGCGGATCAGCGCGTCCATGCCCTTCAGTGGCTCCATTCGACCAACGCAGATCAGCAGACGCTCGTCCGTAGATAGACCCAGCCGAGTGCGGGCCTCGGCCTGGGGTTGCGGCTGGAAGCGGCGGAGGTCAACGCCACACGGCACGACGCGGATGCGTTCGGCGTCAGCCCCATAGTTCCAGACCATTTGGGCGCGGTCGATGGGCGTAGCCGCCACCACCATGTCCACCTCGCGCAGCAACCGCCGCTCACTCGCGATCCGCCGCCCGCTTTCAGTCTCGTCGTGGCTGCGGGCAACGCTGTTCTTCATCGCCCCAAGCGTGTGGAACATATGCACCACCGGCACGCCCCAGTTCTGGCGCAAGCGTAGCGCGGCCTCGCCCGAAAGCCAGTAGTGGCTGTGGATAAGATCGTAGGCGAGATCCTCGCCGTCGGCGAAGCAGCGCACGCGGCTGACGAACTCGGGGAGGTACGTGAGGACCCAGTTTTTGTCGTAGGGCGCGACGGGGCCAGTGTGCAGGCTGACGACGCGCACCCCGCAGGCGATGGTCGTGACCGTGGGTGCGCCACGCTCTTGGCTGCGGGTGAAGATGTCCACGGGAACACCGTGGGCACCAAGCTCACGGGCCAACTCGCGCACATAGACGTTCATCCCGCCGGCCTCTTTCCCGCCAAGCCGGGCCAGCGGGCTGCTATGGACGCTCAACATTGCGACTCGCACAGACACTCCTCAGCGCTTGTGCGCTCAAGGCAAGGGTTCAGGTGTCGGGTTTCAGGTTTCAGGCCAACCGCAAAAACAGAGACACCGCAGGGTGCTTGAATCAGCCCTTGGGGTGCCTCTTTGCCCTATTGCGCGTATGCGCTATTGCACATTAACTAACCTGCCCATCGCAAGCGGGCGGCGCTCACTCGCCGAAGCGGTAGCGCATCAGGGCGGCAATCGCATAGAAACCCTGGCTCGCCTTCATCTTCTTCCCCTCCTCGTAGGTGCGCCCGATATAGCTAATCGGCACCTCAAGAATCCGGTGGCCGCGCCTGAGTACCTTGGCCGTAATCTCAGGCTCAAGGCGAAAGTCATTGCTCTCAAGATTGAGGCCCCGGATAATCTCGGTTCGCATCACCTTATAGCAGGTCTCCATATCAGAGATCCAGCAGTTGAAGAGGAAATTGGTCAGGAAGGTCAGCCCCTTGTTGCCAAGGGCGTTCCAGAAGTACATGCCCGTGTGCGAGCCGATGAAGCGGCTGCCGTAGACCACGTTGACGCGCCCCTCGACAATGGGCTTGACCAAGGCGTAATAATCGTCGGGGTCATACTCCAGGTCTGCATCCTGAATAATCGTGATCTGCCCCCGTGCGTGGGCCAGGCCGCTACGCACAGCGGCACCCTTGCCACTGTTGACGGGGTGGCTAATCACCTTGAGACACGCATGGTGGCGGGCCTGCTCCTGAAGCACCTGAAGGGTCGCGTCGCTAGAGTGATCATCAACCGCGATGATCTCTTTGTCGATCTTTACCGCATAGACCCGCTCAAGAATCTGGGGTAGTGTAGCGGCTTCGTTGTAGCAGGGCATAATCACCGAGAGCAGCGGGCGATCCATGAGGTGCCTTTACTGTGTCGATCTCTGGCGCAGGAGCTAGGAGGTAGCTGCCGATTCGCCTGTGGGTGCGCTCACGCGGCGTACGATCTCACGCCCGACGATCCATGCGATGGCAAGCATGAGGCCGATCAGGCTGCCTACGACGAAATTAAGCCCCAGGCTGGAGGTCAATGAGCGTGAAGCAACCGTGGCAACGCCAACAAAGCGTACGCTGACCTCGGGGGCCGCCTGGGCGATCTGGCCCTCATCGCGCTTCGTCTGGAGTAACTGGAGCGACGAGAGGGAGACAGTGCGGCGCTGGAGCAGCAGCGACTCCTGACCTTCGGCATGTGCCAGGGCACCACGGGCGGTGGCAAGCTCGCCCTCATAGCGTGTGCGAACATCCGGGGGAAACCCGACGGCGCTGCCGTCGCTTGCGGCGAGATCGCGGGCCATGGCGGCAGCTTGGCCGACCATGCGCGTGTGCTCGCTCTCAAGCACGGTCATGAAATGGGTGAGGTCGGTGGTACTCGCTTGCCCCTGGGCGAAGCTCTCGGCGTTTGCAAAGGTGAGCTGAACAGGGAGGGTGGCACCAGCGAGACGCGCTCTGACCGCCAGCGCCGCCAGACTAGCATTTAAATCACCAGTAGCCACGCCCTCGTTCGCGGCCTGCAACACACGGGCATTCGCAAGAATTAGGTTAAGCTCCTGCGTGCGCGCAAGGTACCCGGTATACAGGTTCACCTGTGCCGCAACGCCGCCATTCAGCAGACCATCAAGGCGCGCAATTTGCTGCTTGGCCCGCACCAGTTCGCCGCTGGCGTAAAAGGTCGTGAGCGCGGCTTGCGCGTCATCGAAGCGCTGCTGGGCACCAGTCAACTGCTCGTCGATCCGCTGGGTTGCGGGGCTACCGCCGCTGAACAGATCGTTGACCAGCACCGTATAGCTACGTGCCCATGCCTCAGCCAGTTGAAGTGCACCATCAGAGGTCGTGTCAGTGACCCCAATCTGAATCAGGTCGCTGGTGGC
>CAIWXH010000462.1 GCA_903916565.1 uncultured Oscillochloris sp.
ACAGCAAAAAGCGGCGGGGGGTTCACCCTCGCCGCCAGTATCTGCGAGCCAAGCTGAGGCGTCAAGTCCTAGGCAGGAACCGCAGCGGGTTCCTCGGGTTTCGCCAGAGCGAGGTCGGCCTGCTGGGCCTCTTTGTTAAGCATTGGGTTAAGGATGCGCTGCATCGCCATCACATGGGCGCAGGTGCCCCAGCCGTGAAAAAACGCGCAATCGCAGCCCCAGTGGCCATCCTTCAGCGTGATCTCGTGATTGCCATTCCCGCCGTGGAAGGTCGCCCGCAGTTCACCAAACTTAATCCGCTCCGGCTCTTCGGCGTAGCGGCGTGCCTTCTCGACTTTGCCAATCAGATCTGAATGCATCGGATACCTCCTGTATCGGCTGAACTAGCCATAGTTCAGCTTGATCCCCCCGTATACCCCCCAAAAAACAACAGGGGCGGCAGCAGGCTAGATACCTGCGCCACCCCTTATGAACCGGTCGTACTTGTGATTTTTGCCCCCAAGAACAGCTCCTCCGCGCTGGTTAAGGAGTCCTTAATGTGGGCACAGTATACACCCCGTTGTAGGAAGCGTCAAGGAAAAAGCACCCTAGTGATAAGAGACGCTTTAGCCCATTGTAACGGGCTAAAGCGTCTCTTTACGATGAATGGGAACCATTGTGGTTTTACATTGTAACGACGTTCGTCCCCTTGTCCGTTTACCCGACACGCATACGGGCCGCCAAGTCGAGGATTCGCTGCCCGTAGTCTGTCCCTGGCACCGCCCAGCGCCCGTTCAGGTCGGGGTAGGTCTGGGCGACGCCCCGATTAGCGGAACCCATGGGGCGCAGGCCAAGCGTGTAGTCGATCAGCGTGCGCTGGCGGTCGGTGCCCGCGCCGACAGGCAGCGCGTAGGCCAACAGGCGACCCAGGTGCGCCGACACCGCATCGGTGTCCCACGCCGCGAAGCTGATCCCCTCACGCCAGACGGTGCCATCCCAGGCCCAATGTTGGCCGGGCGGCACCTCGGGCACGCCTGGGCGAGTCGTGCCCGTCACCGCGAGGCCCGCCGGGTTGCGCCGTGGCCGCGCACACCACCACGAGGTTAGGCTGCCCGTCTCGTGGGCGGATTGGGCCAGGGCCATAAACCAGTCGAGACCGGCCTCGTTGCCGATGCGTGCGTAGGTGCCCACGATCTGCTCGATGTCGTAGCGCGTGTACTGGGTCGAGCGCGCCGCCAGCCAGTTGATCGCCTGCTCGCGGGTGCCGGAGGGGTTGGTGAGGAGATACCCCATGTCATTTGGGGCGACGACTGGCTCGGGGCTGGGGCTGGGCGACGGCTCCGGGCTGGGCGACGACTCGGGGCTAGGCGGCATCGCCACCATCGGCAGGTAGGTGGTGTACGGTGCGCCTTGAGCGCGGGCCAAGCCAAGGCGTCCCACCGCCCCCATCGCCGCCACGCTCACCGCCAAGCGCAAGAACTGTCGTCGGGTTGTCATAGGTGTACTCGCTAGACAAGGTTTCAGGTGCGAGGTTTCAGGTGTCAGGCCGAGCGCATCAGAGAGTCTTGCGTATGCCTAACCTGTAAAGTAGCTACAAATCGCTGCTATAGCAATCCTCCACAGATTGTTTCGCGCCCGCCCGGTGGCTGAAGCCACGGGCTAGCACCTGCGAAGCCCGCTGAAGCGGGCTGCACGAGCCTGCAAAGGTAGGCTTCGCACCCAAGAGCCGGGGGCTTCAGCCCCCCGGATTCAACAACCTGTGTAGGATTGCTGCTACCAGATCAAACGTTGCGCTGGCGCGGCCTAGATGACAGGTAGCTGCCAGCTTGCCAACAGGCGTATGACGTAGGGTGCAGCATGCTGCGCCCCGTGTCCCCGTGTCCCCGTGTCCCCGTATCCCCGTGTCCCCGTGTCCCCGTGTCTCCTCGTCCTCCTAATGCACACCCTTGACAAATGAAATGCAAAGGTTTATACTCTTCCTTACTGGTCGGTAAGGTTATATAATGGCCGTACGAGGAATATTTACTGACTGGTAAGGAAACGACCATGGACGCCCCCGAACTTCAGCCCATCAGCGCGCCCACCGCGATGAAGATCGTCGAGGCCGCGAGCTACCTCTTCATGCAGCGGGGCTACAAGGCGGTCGCAATTACGGACATTATCAAGGCCGCCGAGGTGACGAAGCCGACGCTGTACTACTACTTCGCCGATAAGGAGGAGCTGTTTGTGCAGACGGGCCTGCGCGTCACCGCCGCGATGGGCGAGCGCATGCGCGCCGCTGCCGCTACCCCTGGTGGGATCGCCGCTCGCCTCCAGGCTATCGCCGAGGTGCTGATGGCCGACCGCGACACCGACATGCGGATGATGCGCCACGAGATGTTCGAGCACCTTGGGCAGCCCCAGCGCGCCCGACTGTCACGGGCCTTCTTTCTGCACATCTTCTCGCCCATTGTTCAGGTGATGGAGGACGGCATCACCAGCGGCGAGCTGGCCCGCTACGCGCCTGTCACCCTCGCCAAGATGTTTATGGGCATGGCCGAGTCATTCCAGGAGTTCGCACCGCGCCGGGTCGCGGGTCAGGCGGCGCAGCACAGCACGATGTTTGGTGACGCCGCGCTCAGTACCGCTGACCTGGTTGACCTGTTTCTCAACGGGGTGAGCGGTGCCGCAAAGGTTTAGCCAGGGCCGAGCCTCCCGCTCGCCCGCAAGCAAAACGAGGTAGAAGCTATGACCACCCTTCCTCAGTCGCTCCCCGGCGGTCGCCGCCGACTCAATCTTGCTGCCAGCATCGCCGGGGTGCTAGTGCTGGCCCTGCTCGCCACCTTTGGCGTGCGCGCCTTCACGGGCCGCGCCGCCGACCCGTTCGCCAATACGACGCTCGCGCCCGTCACCCGTGGCGACCTGACCCTTGGCGTCAGCGCCACGGGCCAAGTTGAACCCCGCGCCCAGGCCGATCTGGCCTTCGCTGCCCCTGGCCGCGTGGCCGAGGTGCTGGTTGCTGAGGGGGCCACGGTGCAGGCTGGCGCGGCGCTGATCACGCTCGACAGTCGCCAGCTCGCCACCGCCCGCGCCGCCGCCGCCGCTAATCTGGCGGCAGCCCAGGCCGACCTTCAGGCGCTGCGCGAGGGCGCTACGTCGCCGCAGATCGCTGAGGCGCAGGCGCAAATTCAAGCCGCGCGCGGCACGCTCACCCAAACCCAGGGCAGCGTCAGTCAGGCCGACCTTGCCGCCGCCCATGCTGCGGTTGAGGCGGCCCGCACCAGCCTTGTCACGCTTGAGGCTGGCCC
>CAIWXH010000463.1 GCA_903916565.1 uncultured Oscillochloris sp.
ATTCCCCATCCAAACACCCCCACTCGTGATTATTGGCGTTGACTATACGGCGGCGGTCTGGCAGGGTGCCGGGATCGGGCGCTACACCCGCGAGTTGCTCAAAGCCGCTGTCGGCCTTGAGCGCGGCGTGCGCTACACGCTCTTCTATGCGGCGGGCGGGCTGCCCGCCACTTCGCCCTATCTGGCTGAGTTGCGAAGCCTCTGTGCGGCCAACCCCAATGTGCGCGCTCGGCCCATCCCCCTTAGCCCCCGGCTGCTCACGATTCTCTGGCAGCGCCTGCGCCTGCCGCTGCGCGCCGAGTGGCTCGCCGGGCCGTTCGATGTGCTGCACGCGCCCGACTTTGTGCTGCCGCCGACGCACGCCCGCGCTTTGCTCACTGTTCACGACCTGACTTTTTTGGTGCGCCCGGAGTGTGCCGAGGCGGGGCTGCGGCGCTATCTGCGCCGCGCCGTGCCCCACTCGCTGCGCCGCGCCGATCTGGTGCTGGCCGACTCGCTGGCGACTGCCACCGACCTTGCGCGCCTGCTGGGTGTGGGCGGGCCACGGGTGCGCCTGCTCTACCCTGGGGTTGACCCGCGCTTTCGCCCGCTGCCGCCAGATGAAACCGAGCCTACCCGTGTCGCGCTGGGGCTGCCCGCGCAGTTTTTGCTCTTTGTGGGCACGCTTGAGCCGCGTAAGAATCTGCCCCGGCTGCTCGAAGGTTTCGCGCTGGCTGAACTGCCGCCCGCGCTGCAACTGGTGATCGTCGGGCGTAAAGGCTGGCTTTACGAGGAGGTCTTTGCGACGGTGACGCGGCTGGGCTTGGCGGGGCGGGTGCGCTTCCTGGCGTTCGTTGACGACGCCAATCTGCCCGCGTTGTATAATCTGGCACGCGCCTTTGTCTACCCATCGCTCTACGAAGGATTTGGCCTGCCCGTCCTTGAGGCGCTGGCCTGCGGCGTTCCGGTGGTCACGGCGCAGGTAGCGAGCCTGCCCGAGGTGGCGGGCGACGCGGCGGTGCTGGTCGATCCCACCAGCGCCGAGGCGATTGCCACCGGCATCCGACGCGCCCTCGCCGACGCGCCCCGCCTACAGGCCGCCGGGCCGCCGCAGGCCAGCCGCTTCACATGGGAAACGGCAGCGCACGCGCTCCTAGACTGCTACGAGACGCTGCGGATTGGCTGAGGTATGGTTCAAATGAACTTTACAGTCTGCGTGGTTCGTAGGAGCGGCTTCAGCCGCGTATAGGCCACTGCAATGGGCTAAAGCCCAAACTACGAACGGTCAAGCCCAAACCGTCGATTCTAAAACCTTGTCGAAGCCCCGAATAGGATACACGCATGGCACGACCGAACAATTTTACAGCCGAAGCGCTGAGTCGCGGGGCGGTACCCGGCTGGGGCTACGCGCTGGCCCGCACCATCTCGCAGATGTTACACCCGATCATCCTTAGCCTGGTGAGCGTCTTCATTGTCGGTCTGTTCGGCGTCGAGCAGACCCAGACGGGCCTGCTCTGGTCGCTGCTCTGCGCCAGCATCCAGATTGTGCCGGGCGCGATCTTCTTCGCCATTCGCCTAAAGCAAGGGGCGTACAGCGACGACGATGTCTCGGTGCGCTCGCAGCGGAATGAACTCTACCTGTTCGGGGTGATCAACCTGACGGTGGGCCTAGCGATGCTGTGGCTGCTGCGGGCGCCCGCGCCGCTGATCGCGCTGATCGCCTCGGCGGCGCTGCTTGGCCTGCTCTCATGGGGCATCAATCTCTATTGGAAGATTAGCATCCACGCTGCGACGATGGGTTCGACCGCGACTCTCGCCACGATCTACTCGAAGCCGCTTGGCCTGTCGCTCTGGCTCTGCGCCCTGATTCTGGGGTGGGCGCGGGTGCGGACGCGCAACCATACCCCGATGCAGGTGGTGGCGGGCCTGGCGCTGGCGGCGGTCTGTGTGGCCGGGACGTTCCTTGTTTTTGGGCTGCTGTAGGCGTAGGTTGCAGGTGCTAATATACGTCGGCGGAAATGCGCGGCAGGTTTTGTACCACGAAGCGCACGAAGTTCACGAAGGCCGAACCG
>CAIWXH010000464.1 GCA_903916565.1 uncultured Oscillochloris sp.
GCGCTTGAAGAGCCGGTAGGTGCCACCGTAGACATCATCGCCACACAGCACATGGTCGCCGCTCTTGAGCAGCGCAAGGGCGAGGGTCGTCTCGGCGGCGAGGCCCGAGGCGAAACAGATGCCGTCCTTCCCGCCCTCAAGCGCGGCCAAAGCGCTCTCTAGGGCGGTGCGCGTAGGGTTGCCCGAACGGGCGTAGTCGTAGCCCTTGTTGACGCCCACGGACTCTTGGGCGAAGGTACTGGTCTGGTAGATCGGGACGATCACGGCGCCGGTGGCAGGGTCGGGTGCCTGACCGGCGTGAATCGCACGGGTGGCAAAACCGTACTCGGGCATTGTCGCCTCCACAGAATTAGGTGCTATGCGCTGGGATTATAGCATGGCGCTTAACGGGCGACCGAACAACTGGCACAAGCGCTGGGGGGATTCGCTCGCTGCGCTCGCTTGGGGACAGGGGGACAAGGGGACAAGGACACCTGTCCCCCTGTCCCCTTGTCCCCTTGTCCCCTTGTCCCCTTGTCCCCCTGTCTCCCTGCAAAAAGCGTGCTACAATACGCCGCATTCTGTGCTTTCTGTCACGAGAGGGGGCGCCATGCGCTTTGCACGATCAAGTGGCATCCTGCTCCATCCAACGTCATTGCCGGGGCCGTGGGGTATCGGCGACCTTGGCCCTATCGCGTACCAGTTTGTGGATTTCCTCGCCGCCGCCGGTCAGAGCCTCTGGCAACTGCTGCCGCTCGGCCCAACCGGCTACGGCGACTCGCCCTACCAGTGCTTCTCCGCTGTTGCCGGTAACCCCCTCCTCGTCAGCTTTGACCCACTTATTCAGCGCGGCCTCCTCAGCTACGACGAGGTCGTAGAGGCCGCCCCGAACTTCGATCTCGGCCTCGACACCGTCAACTACGGCGAGGTTCTCGGTTTCAAACTGCCGCTGCTGCGTCGTAGCTACGAGCGCCTCCGCGAAGGTGTGGCCCCCGAACTAGCCGTCGCCCTCGCCGAGTTCGCTGAGGCCCAAAAAGGCTGGCTCGCCGATTACGCGCTCTTCATGACGCTCAAGGATGCTCACGCTGGACAGCCCTGGAACGCATGGGAACCTGAGTTGCGCGCACGTAAGCCTGCGGCGCTCCAGCAGGTGCGTGAGGACCACGCCTGGGAGATCGCGGTGCATACCTATCTCCAGTTCCTCTTTTTCCACCAGTGGCTACCGCTCAAGGCGTATGCCAACGAACACGGCATCTCGATTATCGGCGATGCGCCCATTTTCGTCGCCTTCGACAGCGCCGATGTCTGGGCCAACCCTGAGCTGTTCTTTCTCGACGACGCGGGCAACCCCACGGTTATCGCTGGTGTCCCCCCCGATTATTTCAGCAAGACCGGCCAGCGCTGGGGCAACCCACTCTATCGCTGGGACAAGATGGCCCAGGACGGCTACGCCTGGTGGGTCGCCCGCCTGCGCGCCGCCTTTACGCAGGTCGATCTGCTGCGCCTCGACCACTTCCGTGGTTTTGCCGCCTACTGGGAGGTGCAGGCCAGCGAGGAGACGGCGATCAATGGCCGCTGGGTCAAAGGCCCCGGTGCCGCCCTCTTTGCCCGTCTTGAGCAGAAGCTTGGCACTCTGCCGATCATCGCCGAGGACTTGGGCCTGATTACGCCCGATGTTCACGCGCTGCGCCAGCAGTTCGACTTCCCCGGTATGATCGTTCTCCAGTTCGCCTTCAGCGACGACCCCGAGAATATCTACCTGCCGCATCATCATACGAAGCACAGCGTCATTTACACGGGCACGCACGACAATACGACCACGGTGGGCTGGTTCAGCGAGCTTGCGGAAGCGGAGCGCGAGCAGGTGCGCGCCTACCTCGGCCACCACGGCGATGACATCGCCTGGGACTTCATTCGTCTGGCGATGCTGTCGGTTGCCGACATCGTCATTACGCCGTTTCAGGATGTGCTGCGCCTGAGCGCCGACGCCCGGATGAACACACCGGGCCTGCTCGGTCGCAACTGGAGCTGGCGCTGCCGCACCGAGGCGCTGAACGAGGGTGTTGCCAGCGGCCTGAAGTTCCTTACCACCGTGTACGACCGGCTGCCGCCTGGCCTCAAGCCCGTCCGTGAAGCTGATGAGCTTGAGTATGCGCCAGCGGAGAAATAAGTACGGCGCATCCAGACCCGTCAGGTGCAAACACCTGACGGGTCTTTTTATTTCCTAGACAAGTTCGTGGATGCTTTACCGTTTGGGCACGCACAGGGTTTGCTGATGTGTTCGGCCTGAAACCTGAAACCCAGCACCTGAAACCTTGTCTTACGCCGGATACACCCGCCCATCCTCCACGCGCAGGCGGGTGATCTCCGTGAGGAACGTGCCCCCGAAGGCAGACAGGTCGGTCGCCGAAAGCAGCGTTTGCTGCCCCGGCTGCCGAACCGCCTCAAGCAGATGTGTCCGGCGCTGCGCGTCCAGCTCGCTCAGCATATCGTCGAGCAGCAGCACGGGCGCGTCGCCAGCCCGCTGCCGCATAAAGGTCGCCTCGCCGAGCTTGAGGGTCAGGGCCAGACTGCGCTGCTGCCCGCGTGAGCCGTAGCGCCCCAGGTTGATCGCGCCCACGGTGAAGGCCAGGTCGTCACGGTGCGGCCCCAGCAGCGTCTGCCCACGGGCCAACTCATCGCGGCGCTGCTCGTGCAACGCCTGATCCAGGCGAGTCGCCAGCCCCCCGGCGTCTTTGAGGCCCAACAGATCGTGGCTCGCCAAATAGTCAATGCTCAACGGCGTGGTGCCGCCGCTAATCGCCTGGTAGAGCGGCCCGACGATGGTGTTCAGTTCACCCACGGCCCGCAGGCGCTCCGCCAGCAGATAGCCGCCCGCCGCCACAAGCTCCTGATCCCAGTAGGCCAGCTCGTCATCAACGCTGCGGGGCCGACGGCGGCGCTCGCGCCA
>CAIWXH010000465.1 GCA_903916565.1 uncultured Oscillochloris sp.
ATGGGGGCGGGCCTGATTGAGCAGCGTCTCGACGCCCAACCAAGTGCCTTGCTGCGCGTAATAGGTGCCGAGCCGCGTGACAAACTCGTCGCGGCGCTGCTGCAGCACATAGGCGTCGAACTCGCTGACCACCGACTGGCGCACAAAAATCGCCGCCAGGGCGATCCCGGCCAGACTGGTCAGGGCGAAGGCCAACACAAGCTTGGTGGAAAGCGAGCGCATCACGGTCACCCTTCTGGCGGTATGCGGCAGCGGTAGCCCGCGCCAAACACCGTCTCGACATACTGCGGGTGGGCCGGATCCGGCTCGATCTTGCGGCGCAAATTGCGAATGTGAACGTCAATCGTGCGCTCGACACCCTCGTAGGTGTTGCCCTGGAGCTTCTCCAGCAGTTGTTCGCGGGTGAAGACTCGCCCCGGCGCGGCCATCAGCACCGCCAGCAGCGCGAACTCCGAAGGGGTCAGGCTGGCGACTTGGCCCGCGATCAGCACCTCGCGGGTCGCGTGGTTCAGCTCAAGCTCGCCAACGCGCAGCAACTCGGCGGCGGCGGCATTTTGGGTGGTCGTGGCGCGGCGAAGCACGGCGCGGATACGCGCCACCAACTCCTTCATCCCGAAGGGCTTGGTGATGTAGTCATCAGCGCCCAGCTCAAGGCCGACCACCTTGTCGGTCTCCTCGACGCGGGCAGTTAGCAGAATGACCGGCGCGGTGCAGTCGCGGCGATAGGCTTGCAGAAAGCCGAAGCCATCGAGCTTCGGCATCATCACATCGAGCAGCACCAAATCGGGCCGGTTGCGCCGCGCAACGATCAGCCCCTCGTCGCCGTCGCCCGCCGTCAGCACCCGGTAGCCCTGCTCACCCAGATAGTCGGCCACCAGCGTGCGTACGCTCTGGTGGTCATCCACGATCAGAATAGTGGTCTTCATAGGCCACGCCTCACCTCGCTTTGCTTGCCTGTACGCAGTATAGCGTGGCGGTGTTCAGAAGTGAGGTAGGGCGTGGGGGGAAATAAGGGGCTAATGCAACGTCGTGTTGCCGCGCCAGCCCTCACCCCCCAGCCCCCTCTCCCGTTCAGGGAGAGGGGGAGCCGGAAGCAATCCTACTGCGGAATCCCCCCTCTCCCCTTGAGGGAGAGGGGCAGGGGGTGAGGGGTAAAAGGCGACGTTGCATCAGCCCTGAAAAACCCTACGCAGGCTGTGCCGCCAGGTCGCGCTGCTCGCGGGCGCGCAGGTAGAAGAGCGCGGCGATAGCGGCGAGGAAGAGCACAAGCTGAGGCAGCAGCGTCTCCCAGGTGGGGTAAATGCCGAAGAACGCGATGGACGGCACCGGGGCGGGGCTGCTGGGGAACACCCCGGCGACCTGAAGCGCGTGCAAACCCGTGCCGACGAACTTGAAGCCGAGATAATAGACCAGCAGGCCAGCAACGCGGAAGAAGAGGCCCAGCGGCAGGCGCACGCTGAAGACCAGCAGCAGCACGGCGATCACGACAAGGGCGACGGCGCCCAGCGCGAAGCCAGCCAGCAGCTCATTCAGGCTGATCGACGCGGCCATGCCAAGGTAGAAGACCACCGTCTCGGCGCCCTCGCGAAAGACGGCCAGAAAGGCGAGCAGCGCCAGACCGAAGACGCTGCCGCTGGCAAGCGCCTGCCCGGTGCGCTGGTCGATGAACTGCTGCCATGCGCCCAGGTTGGCCTTGCTGTGGAGCCAGTAGGCCACGTAGAAGAGCATCGCGGCGGCGAGCAGGCCGGTGGCCCCCTCGATAATCTCGCGGCTGTAGCCCGCGCTCGCCGCGCTGAAGAGCGCCTGTAGCGCAAAGGCAGCCAGCACGCTGGCGAGGATGCCGACCGCGCCGCCCGCCCAAATCCAGCCCCGCTTGTCGCTGTTGCCCGAGCGGCGCAGGAAGGCCAGCAGCGCCACGATGATCAGTAGCGCCTCCAGCCCTTCGCGCAGCAAGATCGCGGCGGCGTCGAAGGCGGTGTAGGTGGCAATCTCGACAAACGGGGCGACGGTGGCGCGCAAGCGATCCACGGCGGCGCGGGCAACGTCCAGCTTTGCGGGTGCCGCGTGCAGCGCGGCGGTGGCAACGCCCAGATCAATCTCGATGGCGGTGTAGGCGGCGGGGTTGCTCGTCGCCACATCGCCCTCCAGGGCGGGCCATGTGGTGTTGACGGCCTCAAGCGACGTGGCGGCGGCGCTGGCATCGCCAGCCGCAAGGGCGCTGGCGGCAGCCTCAAGCTCGTTCGCCATGTCGCCCAGCGTCACCGTTTGGGCGGGCGTCACCGGCGGGGTTTGGGCGGCCACCGGGCGGGCGACGAACAGGGCGAACAGGGCCACAACAACGAGCGTCAGCGTTCGGCGCACCATAGGGGCTGCCTTCCAGTTGTTTGTGTAGGAGGGCACGAGATTGTGGTAAGTATAGGCGAATTTTCCAACCTGTCAATTGGTTAATTCCCTGCGCCAGCGTGGGTTTTTCCTAACCCTGGACAAACTCTTGACAATCAGGGGGCAGAGTGTTACCCTGCTCAATGTTCGATGAAGCGAATAGTTTGGACTTCCGAAGTATGGACAAACCCGAACCAGACGCCGAGCGGCTTGCCGAGCTGCTGGCGACGCTTAACGCCGAGCTGTGGTCGCAGAGTATGGGCCAAGTGCATCAGATTCTTCAGGCGGCCAACCTCTCGCTGCCGCGTCTGGTGGCCCTAACCTACCTCCAGTGCCACGGTGCCGCCACCATCTCTGAGCTGAGTGAGCACCTGAACTTGGCGCTTGGCACCACCAGTCACGTCATCGAACAACTCGTGCAGAGCGAACTGGCCGAGCGCCGTGAGGCGGCGGGCGACCGACGACACAAGCAGGTGACGCTCACCGCCGCAGGTGCCGCGATTGTCGCCAGCGTGCGCCGTGCGCGCCTGGACGAGACGATACGCCGCTTCACCGACCTGCCCCCCGCGCTGCTGATTCGCCTCAACGACGTGCTGAGCGAGGTGTTCGACGCGCTGAGCATTCCCGCTGCCGCCCCACGTCAGTAGGGGTCAGGGGTCAGGGGTCAGGGGTCAGGGGTCAGGCCGAACGGCATCAGTAAGCGCTGCGCGTGCCCAAACAGAGATTCTTCCGGCTTGGCGTGCCATGCCACAGACGGTCAAGCTGGTTTGAACCATGTTTTAGACAAGGTTCGTGGCTACTTTATCATTTGGGCACATGCATGGCTTGCTGATGCGTTCGGCCTGAAACCTGAAACCTAGCACCTGAAACCTTGTTGTACGGAGTTTTTCAATGACTGCGACCACCAATGCGCTGCCCGCCACGCGGATCGATTACGCCACCACCCTTGACCAGCGCAGCAAAATGCTCATTCTGGTGGGCGTGCTGCTGAGCCTGTTCCTCTCGTCGCTGGATCAGACGATTGTCTCGACGGCGCTACCGCGCATCGTCGCCGACCTGCGCGGCATCGAGTTGCTCGCCTGGGTTTCGACCAGCTACCTGCTGGCCTCGACGGCGATGGTGCCAATCTACGGCAAGCTCTCCGACATCTACGGGCGCAAGATCATCCTGCTCTTTGGGATCAGCGTCTTCCTGCTTGGCTCGGTGCTCTGCGGTCTGTCGAACAGCATGATCCAACTGGTGATCTACCGGGGCGTCCAGGGCTTCGGCGCGGCGGCGCTCACCTCCACCGCCTTCGCCATTCCCGCTGACATTTTTGCGCCCGCTGAGCGTGCGCGCTATATGGGCGTTTTTGGCGCGGTCTTCGGTCTCGCCAGTGTGCTGGGGCCGTTTATTGGCGGCCTGCTCACCGACGCGATTAGCTGGCACTGGGTCTTTTTCGTCAACCTGCCGATTGGCGTGGTGGCGATGGCCTTCATCGCCGTCAAGCTGCCCAAGCTGCACAGCGGCGTGCAGAGCAAAATTGACTACGCTGGCGCGATCACGCTGCTGGTCGCCGTGGTGCCGCTGCTGCTGGCACTGACCCTCGACAAGGCGCAGAACGCCTGGACTTCGCCGCTGATCCTGGGCCTGCTGGCGCTGAGCGTCGTGGGGCTGGTGCTGTTTTTCGTGGCCGAGTCGCGGGCCTCCTCGCCGATTCTGCCGCTGCACCTCTTCCGCAACCGCACCTTCGCCATCACCTCGATGACCAGTGTGGTGATCGGCATCACGCTCTTCGCGGCGATCTTCTTCCTCTCGATCTATATGGTGAATGTGCTCGGCGCCAGCGCCACCGAAGCTGGCACAACGCTCATTCCGCTCATGCTGAGCCTCGTCCTCGCCTCGATTGTCTCGTCGCAGATTGTGCAGCACACGGGGCGCTACAAGCCCATCATCGTCGTCGGCATGGTCTTGATCGTCATCGCGCTCTGGTGGCTGACCACGCTTACGACCGACACCTCGCCCTGGATGGTGCGTCTGCGGATGATCGTCCTGGGCATGGGCCTTGGCCCGGCCATGCCGATGCTGAACCTGGCGATGCAGAACGCGGTCCCGCGTGAGGACATCGGCGCGGCGACCGCGAGCCGCCAGTTCTTTCAGCAGATCGGCCAAGTGGTCGGCTCGGCGGTCTTCGGCGTGGTGCTGACCACAACCCTGACGACGGCGCTCACGACGAACCTGGCACCGCTGCGCGCGCAGTTGCCCCCGGCGATGGCCGCGCAGCTTGACCCTGCCGCGCTACGCAACGGCCCGATGGCGGGCGGCGAGGGCGCGACCGGCGCCTCGGCAGATCCCGCCGCCCGTATCGCTCAGGCCATCACCGAGCGCTTCACCGCCCAGCGCGATCTGCTGACCCGCGCCTTGCGGGACGCCGACCCCGCTGCGATTCAGACGCTCACCGCTGATCCGCAGACGCCCGCGCAGTTGAAGGAACTGCTGGGCAGCGTGAGCGCGATGCCCGCCACCGCCCGCGAGCAGGCGCTGACGAACACGCTAACTGCGCTTGATGCGGCCCAGGCGCAGGCCATCACGCAGGGGCAGGCCATCGGTGCCCAGATCAGCCAGGCCGTCAAGAGCGCCTTCGCCGCGAGCATCACGGGGATCTACCGCTACGCGATTGCGCTGGCCGTGCTTGCGCTCATCCTGGCGCTCTTCCTGCCCGAGCTGCCGCTGCGCGGCGGGCGCCACGAGCCGGTGGTCAGTCTGGAGTAGCGGGCGCGGTTGGTGCAACGTTTTGCGCGCCAGCCCTCACCCCATGCTCGGTGTCTTACTAGGCTACGTCGGCGGAAATGCGCGGCAGGTTTTTTACCACGAAGCGCACGAAGTTCACGAAGGCCGAACCCTTACTGCTGCGCTCGGGCTGAAACCTGAACCCGGACACCCGAAATCTTCTAACGCAATATTGCAGAAGTAACGCGGTGAGGCATCCTGTCATGCTGAGCGAAGCGAAGAATCCCGGTCGGGACGCTTCGCTCAGCGTGACAGCGTTACTTCTGCGCTATTGCCTTCTAACGTAGAGCGGGGCTTCGGCATACCGAAGCCCCGCTCTGCCAACCTAGCGATGCGTTTAGCACGCGGCGTGGGTTACCTGATGACGAGCGGCATCAGGATCTGGTAACGGCCAGCCGTCAGGCTGTCGTTCGTATTGACGCCGTCGGTGATTCCGCTCGGCATGATTACGCTGGCCGTGTTGCTCCAGTGGGACCAGTCGGCGATCTCGCCGGTCACCGTAAACACCGCGGTTTCGTTCACGGCCAAGGCCCCCAAGGTCGCGTTGGTCGCGCTCAGGTTGCCCGTCCCGCTGGCGGCGGGGCATGCCGTACCGACACATGTCCATGTCCACACCTTACCGGCGATGGAGGTCGGGAAGGTGTCGCTCAGCACCGCGCCGGTCACCGGGTTCGGCCCCTTGTTCCGCACGGTGATCGCCAGGGTTAGCTGGGATAGGTTGACGGTGGATGCGGTCTGGGTGACCTCAAGGTCTGTCTTGAGCGGATCGCTCGCGTTGAGCGGGTCCGTGCCGTCGGCGATCTCTTTGGCATTGGTCGTGCCGTCGCCATCGAAGTCCTCGGCCCCGTCATTCTTGCCGTTGCCCGCCTCGTTCGCGACGGTCTTGGTGCTGTTGGAGTCGGCCACGGCGGGGTCGCTGCCGAGGATGGCTTCCCAGGCGTTGCTCAGGCCATCATTGTCACCATCGGCGGTCGGGTTCGCCACCGGGCTGGCGGCGTCGAGCGGGTCGGTGCCGTTGCGGATCTCGATGCTGTTGGGGATGCCGTCGCTGTCGAAGTCCTCAGCGGCGTCATTCTTGCCATTGCCCGCCTCGTCCGGCGTGGTCTTGGTGCTGTTGGAGTCGGCCACGGCGGGGTCGCTGCCAAGGATGGCTTCCCAGGCGTTGCTCAGGCCGTCATTGTCACCATCAGCGGTCGGGTTCGCCACCGGGCTGGTCGCGTCAAGCGGATCCGTGCCGTAGATGATCTCAAGGCGGTTGGGGATGCCGTCGCCGTCGAAGTCTTCAGCGGCGTCATTCTTGCCATTGTCCGCCTCGTTCGGCGTGGTCTTGGTGCTGTTGGAGTCGGCCACGGCGGGGTCGCTGCCGAGAATGGCTTCCCAGGCGTTGCTCAGGCCGTCATTGTC
>CAIWXH010000466.1 GCA_903916565.1 uncultured Oscillochloris sp.
CGACGGAGGGTTTGCCGAGTTCCGCCGCCAACTAGACTACAAGGCTCCTGCCTTCGGGAGCCGGGTCGTGGCGATAGGGCGGTTCTACCCGTCCAGCAAGACCTGCAACCACTGTGGGTCGGTGAACCCGAACCTCACCCTAGCCATGCGGGCATGGACGTGCCCAGCGTGCAACACCGTGCTTGACCGTGACCTGAACGCGGCTCGAAATATTCGGGATGAGGCCGTACGGCTCGCTGGGGCCTGACCCAGTCGTCTCGGTTGTGTGGCTACGTCGAGACGTAAAACCGGCCTGTGGACTGGCGATACGACCATCCTTGGATGGCACGCTGGGATGAAGCAGGAATTTCCGCGTGATCACCCATGATCACCTAGAAAGTAGCAGTACCTACCATGCCTGTGAGGCAGATCCACATTTTTGATGATGATCCCGCCGCAGCGCTGATCACGCAGCGTGGCCTACAGATGCTGCTCGGTGATCGTTTCAGTGTGGTTATTGCCTCGACGCCAAACACCGCCTGGCTTGCTTGTGCGTCGGGCAACGTTGACTTGCTCATCATCGACCCCAGCCCGCACAGCAGCGGCGTGTTAGCCCTCGTACGCGCCGTCCATGCGTTCCGCCCCTACATCCCGATGCTCGTCCTCACCGCCTACGACACGCCTGGCCTGCGTGCCAAGATGCGTGACCTTGGCGTCGAGCGCTATGTCGCCAAGCCCATCGAGCTGCGCGAACTGCTCCCCATCGTCGTCTCGACCCTCGCCACCGAGCGTCCCGCCGCATCCGGGGGCATGTCCCTCGCCACCCTGAGCCTCAGCAGCTCTACGGGCGACTAGCCTAGCCGCCCGACCTCTCGTTGGCCCCCGCCAATACCCCGCCGTCAGTCCGTCCTTCTGCCACACACCTCGTTCCATGTCGCCACCCTCGCGCTAACCGCCGTTCCATGGCGGCAGATGTGGCCGCGTCTGTGTTCAGCCCATGGTGGTTGCAACGTCCAATTGCCGCGCCAGCCCTCACCCCCCAGCCCCCTCTCCCAGCGCGGGAGAGGGGGAGCCTCACCCATCCTGCTGCGGAATCTCCCCGCTCCCCTTGTGGGAGCGGGGCCGGGGGAGAGGGGTTTAGCACGACGTTACAACCGCCCTGGCATCCAGCCTCGCCCACAGGGCAAGCAAGGACACCTCATGGTATGATGGTGGTACTTTCCCGCTGGAGTACGACCTATGCGTGGTGTTCGCTTTGACTGGCGCTGGCTCCTGCTGATCGGTTTTATCGCCCTGCTCGCCAACGCCGCCGCCCTTCCTGGGCCGATCACCGCGCTTACCCTGGGTACCGCAGGCGGCTATCTACTCTGGCTGGCTTGGCGTGCGTGGGGCGGATTAGGTGGTCGCGACACCCGGCGCGTCACCTACTGGCGCGGTGCCCGCATCGAGATCGGCGGCCCACCCCGGCGCTACCGCCCGACTTGGACCACGCTGGCCCCCGTGATGGTCTATGTGATCCTGGGCACGGCCATGCTTCTGGCTGCTCTGGCGGTGCTGACTCGCCCCCTGTAATTTCTGGCGCAAGGCCAATCTGCCGATCCGCTGGTGAGACGAGGCTGACCACAATGACCTTCATCGACGGCCTGCTCCGCCGCAAGCGCCTGATCACCGAGCGCCAAGACGCCCTGCTTGCCGAGCTGCGCGCCATCCTCCAGCAACTGGCGACCGCCTACGAGCGCTTTGGTGCCGACGTGGATCCCGCTGACCTCCGCACGTTGCGCGACACGCTCGATCATCTCGAAGCGCTGTTCCTGATTGTCGTCGCGGGCGAGTTCAACGCAGGCAAGTCGAGTTTCCTCAACGCCCTGTTGGGCGAACAGGTGCTTCCCGAAGGCGTAACGCCGACCACCGACGCGATTACGCTGCTCTTGCACGGCGACGAGCTCAGCAGCGTGCTACGCTCCGACGGCATGCGCGTCACCACGTTCCCCGCCGAGGTGCTGCGCCAGATCACCATTGTTGACACCCCAGGCACCAACGCGGTCATTCGTCACCACGAACAGCTTACCCGCGAGTTCATCCCACGGGCCGACTTGGTGCTCTTCACCACCTCTGCCGACCGGCCCTTCACCGAGAGCGAGCGCGGCTTTCTTGAGCTGATCAAGGCGTGGGGCAAGAAGATCATCATCGTCCTGAACAAGATCGATATTCTGAGTGAGCCAGAGCGCGAACAGGTCCTCGGTTTCATCCGTGAAAATGCCCGCACGCTGCTTGGCGTCACCCCCGAGATCTTCGCCGTCTCGGCCCGCCAGGCGATGCGCGCCCGCCAGAGCGAGGGCGCGGAGCGCGACCGCTTGTGGGAGGCCAGCCGCTTTGGCCTCGTCGAGAGCTAC
>CAIWXH010000467.1 GCA_903916565.1 uncultured Oscillochloris sp.
CAGGCCACTCCGGCCAACGCTGCTGGTATTGTACACGAGAACGGCCCCGTGGGCCTATGGTAAGATGCGCCGACGTACGATCATCTGTGCAGAAACCCCCTCATGCTTACCTACATTCGCGCCCAGTGGCGCCGCTACTTCGGCCTGAACCTCTCGCCGGTCGCACCGCTGCTCTTTGTGGGTGGACAGTTCCGCCCTGAGCAGTGGCCTCAGCTACAAGGTTTGGGGGTGCGCGCTGTGTTGAGCCTCCAGGCTGAACACGAGGACGTATTTCCGGGCACGCCGCCTGAGATGGCGCTGCGCCTGTTGGTGCGGGACTTCGCCGCGCCAAGCCTAGAGCAGTTCGCCGCCGGGGTTGCCTTTATCGCGCAGGCCCATAGGGCCAATCTGCCCGTGCTCATCCACTGCCGTGCGGGGGTCGGACGGGCACCGCTTATGGCTGCCGCCTATCTTGTGGCAAGTCGCCGGATGGGGTACCGCGAGGCCCTCGCGCATGTGCGGTCGGCTCGCCCAATTATCGGCCCGAATCCCGTCCAGGTGGTCCGGCTGCGCGAGTATGCAGCGCAGCGCCAGGGCTGATGGGGCGGCGAGAGCTTCCCATGTAGCCCTTGTGTCTGGACACCGAGTCGAACAAAGCAGCTTCGCCGTGCGGCGCGGCGGATCAATCTGGATAGCTGGAGCTGGTGATGGGCTATAGCAAGCGTATGGTCGGGGTGCTGCTGCTAGTCATGCTGCTGGCTAGCGGAGTATGGGCGTCAGCGCAGACCGCGCTGCTCCCGCTTGGCGCAACCGCGCTTGGACAGCAAGTCTGGGAATGGCTGCTGGTGTTCCTCGCGAGCGGCACGCTGTTTGTCCTGCCCGGCTGGGCGCTCCTTCAGCTCTGGCCCGCCGCCGCACGTCTAACCTGGCCCGAACAGGCGGGGCTAGCGACCGGCATCGGCATGGCCCTTTACCCCGTCCTTATGCTCGTGACCAGCAGTTTTGGCTTGAACCTGGGGGCCATCTATGCCTGGCTACCACCTGTGGCCGCCCTGCTGCTGCTGCTCTGGAAGCAGCGTCAACCCAAGGGGCCGGTTGCCTGTGAAGGTTGGCGTGCCCGCGAGGTTGGCGGCAACGGCTGGCCCAACGCGGCCCTCGTCGTGGTGTTTACGCTTATTATCGGCGTGCGCTGTGTCGCCGTTGTCGGCCTAGAGGTGCCGCTTTGGGGCGACTCAGTCCACCACACGATGATCGCGCAACTGATGATTGAGCAAGGCGGCCTGTTTCGCTCGTGGGCACCCTACGCCGCCATGCAGAGCTTCACCTACCACTTTGGTTTTCACAGCCAAGTCGCCGTCTTGGCGTGGATTACCCACATTGCAACACCTCGCATGGTGGTGCTAAGCGGGCAGGTAGACAATATCGCGGCGGTGTGTACGCTCTACCCGCTGGCCCTGCGGCTAGGACGTAGCCGGTGGGCCGGGGTCGCGGCGCTGCTACTGGCCGGGCTACTGGCGCCCATGCCAATGATGTATGTGAACTGGGGGCGCTACACGCAGCTTGCGGGGCAGGCCATCTTGCCGGTGGGCCTCTATCTGGCCTGGGAACTGCTGGCGACCCCCAAGCGCTCGTGGGCGCTGTGGGGCCTCACGGTGGTCACCCTGGCGGGGATGGCGCTCACACACTACCGTATCGCCATCTTTGCCGCCTGCTTCTTCCCCGCTTTTGCGCTCGTGCTGGGCATCAGACTGCCCTGGCGGGTTTGGATCGAGCGGGGCGCGCTACTCGGCGTCGGCGTAGGGCTTCTGGTGCTGCCCTGGGTCGTGCGCGTGCTTGGCGGGCAACTGCTCACTATTCTTATGTCCATTTTTGCCGCCTCGACGCAGCGGGGCACAGGCAACGTGAACGGCGAGACGCTGAATGTTATCGGCGATCCCCTGGTCTTCCTCCCGGCGCTCATCTGGTACGGCATGCTGCTGAGCGTCTTCTGGGCCATCTGGCGGCGCGACCGGGGCGCACTCCTAGTGGCATTTTGGTGGCTCCTGGTGATCCTGATTGTGAACCCGCAACTGCTCGGCATGCCCGGCGCGGGCATGCTCACCAACTTTGCCCTGATGATCGCGGCCTACATTCCAGCGGCTCTAATCGTGGGTGCGGCAGCGGGCTGGCTCCTGCGCGGGCGCAGCCAGCGTTTCGTGCAGCGTGGGGCCACCTTGGTGGTGGTGGCCCTCGCCCTGTGGGGCGGCAGCCTACGCCTAGCTGATGTTGATCAACACGCGACGGCAATGGTTACGCCTGCCGACCTGCGTGCCATCGCGTGGATTCAGACGAACACGCCACCCGACGCACGCTTTCTCGTCAACGCATTCTTTCCCAACGCGGGGGCGGTCGTCGGCTCTGACGCCGGGTGGTGGCTGGCGCTGCTCGCCCATCGCCCTACGACCTTGCCGCCGCTACTCTACATCGCCGAGCAGGGGCCGCGCCCCGACTACCGCCAATGGCTGAATCAGCTCTATGCCACCATGTACGCAAAGGGCGTCGGCAACCCCGACGCGCTGGCCTTGCTGCGTGAACGGGGCATCACCTATGTCTACCTTGGCGAACTCGGTGGCAAGGTCGGCTACACGGGCACAGATCACATCCTCACACCCGAGCTGCTCCAGCGCAGCCCGGCGTTTCGCCCCGTGTATCATGCGGGCCAGGTCTGGATTTTCGCCTTGCAGCCAGA
>CAIWXH010000468.1 GCA_903916565.1 uncultured Oscillochloris sp.
CGGCGAACTGCTGAGTACCGCGCCATCGGTTGTCTGCGCCACCGCAAGCAATTGTGCCGCAAGCAGTTCCGCATTGGCCGCCGTGAAACCCAGGCTACGAAAGAAGCGTGCTTTCGCGTACCCGCTCGGATGCGTATCCGATAATAGATACCCGGTTAGCTTCTCGGGCGGGATGAACGCCCGCTCGCCATTCGGTAGCTTCATTGTCGCATGGCCTGCATTATCCTGTAGTGGCTATGGTACGCCGGGTACGGTGGGGCGTCAACGGGTGTGGATCTGGTAGCGATGCGCTGGCGGGGCGGCGCTACCCATTGTCATGCTGCGTCTTGTCAAGCAGCATGACGAGGTGCATTCGCGCTTGTCGGGTATTGGAATGCTGCGGACCGAGCGTTTGCTCGAAGATCTTCAGCGTCCGTGCACGAAGGGATTGTGCGGCCGCATAGTCACCCATATTTTCGAATAGCCCGGCGAGGTTGCTGAGGTTGATGGCTGTGTCAGGATGCATAGGGCCAAGCGTCTTCTCGAAGATTTCTAGAGCCTGCTCGTGGAGGGGCCGGGCGGCGGCATAGTCGCCCATGTTTTGGAACAGTAGACCTAGGTTGTCGAGGCTGATGGCCGTTTGGGGGTGCATGAGGCCGAGTACCTGTTTGCGGATGTCCAATGCTCGTTCAAGGAGGGGCCGGACGGCGGGGTTGTCGCCCATCGTATGGAGAAGTCCGGCGAGGTTGTCGAGGCTGGTGGCCGTGTCGGGGTGCATGGGGCCAAGCGTTTTCTCGAAGATGTTCAGCGCCTGTTCGCGGAGGGAGCGGGCGGTGGTGTAGTTGCCTATTGTATGGTGCAGCATACCTAGGTTGTCGAGGCTGATGGCCGTGTTGGGGTGTATGAGGCCGAACACTTTTTTGCGGATGTCCAGCGCTCGTTCATATAGCGGGCGGGCGGTGGCGTAGTCACCCATCGTACGGAGAAGTCCGGCGAGGTTGTTGAGTCTGCTGGCTGTGTCGGGGTGCATGGGGCCGAACACTGTTTCGCTGATTGTTAGGGCCTGCACATAAATGGGACGGGCGGCGGCATAGTTGCCCATCTCGTGAAGTAGCACACCTAGTGCGTTAAGTGCTCTTCCGATGCGCTCCTGATCCTTAAGCTTCTCGGCGAACGCTAGCGCCGCCCGCGCATCGGGTACGGCCTCGGCGTAGCGCCCATGGTCGTAAAGCCAGTTGATAAGCTTCATGCGCGCCTCGTACATCTGCCACGTTTCGGTACGACCCTGCTCCGTCAGGGTGGTGATGGCCCAGCGCAGCATCGCTTCATTGACGTGCCCATGAATATCGCGTTCGCGCCGGGCGCGGTAGCTCTCGGCCCGTGCTGGTTCGCCACCACGCGCAAACAGTATCGCCAAAACGCCTGCGACGCGCTCTGGCTCTGGCTGGTAGTGGCGCTCTAGCACGACCGCGAGGGCCAGGTTTAGCGCCGGTAGCTCGGCTTCAGGCAGCGCCCACGCAAAGACCAAGTGCAGATACGGCAGCGAGAACTGGTAGCGGATAAGGTCATCCTGCCCCGTATACGCCGGTTGCTTCACCAGCCCTGCATCAAGCAGCACGCCCGCCTCTGGGTTTTCGTTCCACAAATAGTCGTCGCAAAGGTCAAGGAACGCCGCAAGATCCACCCCGACCGCCTCCGCGACCGCCTGAGCGGTGAAGGTTGGCCCTTCCAGCGCGGCCACAGCGAGGATGTGGCGTACCGTCGCCACCGGCAGCGGCGGGTGCTGGCCCAGGCAGTGCTCCAACAGATTGGTCGCAAAGTCGCGCACCTTGCCCGTCACCCACAGGTTTTCCGTGGCCGCCGGTTGCCAGACGCCCTGGGCATCTTGCACCACCGCCTCCACCGCCCGCCACTGCGCCCAAAAGCTCATCGCCAGGGCCGGGTGGCCTGTACTCATTTCGTAGAGGCGCTTGCTCAGGTCGCGGTGGGCTGGCCCCATCGCCGCCGCGAGATCCGCCGCGCTCACCCGGCGCAACTGGTGCTGCGTCACCGTCTTTGCGGCGATGGCCGTGTCGAGGGTGGTGATGTTCTGGACTGGC
>CAIWXH010000469.1 GCA_903916565.1 uncultured Oscillochloris sp.
AGGTGAACCTTCACCTGCGTGCCGACCGCAATGGTACCCTTGATCTGCGTTACGCTGTTGAGCGCGACCGTCTGGCCGTCAATCGTCCAACTCGTCACCCCCTGGTCACTCACCGTGCCGACAATCTCGCGCGGCGGGGTAGGGGTCGTGGTTACGCTCGACGCATCAGGCACGGGCGACACACTGTTAGCGGCAAAGCTCTGGGTGGTACCCTGGCTGCCCAGGGCGATGGCGACGGCGAGGGCGATGGCGGAGGCTGAGATCTTTAGCTTCTGATTTCGTGTGGGGGCCATTACTGACGCTCCTTTTAGCTCGGCGACTTCTTACAATCTGTACGTCGCACCACGGGCCAAAAAGTAACGGGCAGTTTTGCGAATTGCTCATGTTGCTGCACGGATCGCACAGGCGCGGCATGCTGCACCTCGCCGCCAGGGCTGAGGCAACGTCGCCTGCCAGCCCCCGCCCAGTGGCTTCAGCCACCGGGCGACGCGGGACGAAGGCTGCCTGCGCGGCCTCGCTGAGCCTGCGAAGGCAGGCTGCGCCGCGAGCGAGCCGGGGACTTCAGTCCCCCGACGGGCGACGTTGACCTGGCCTTCGCCTCAATACGTTTCAAATAAGGACTGCTGCCGCCCAGCCCTCACCCCCCTGCCCCCTCTCCCGCTCAGGGAGAGGGGGAGCCGGAAGCGTCCTGCTGCGGAAATCTCCCCTCTCCCCGTGAGGGAGAGGGGCAGGGGGTGAGGGGCAAAGGCCGGTGCGGGATTGGCTTATTTGAAAAGTATTGGCCTTCGCCTACTGGCTGGCCGGGGTCGGGAAGGTAGACTGCTCGCTGGTATTCACGACCTGATCTTCGCGCACCCAGCCGACGGTGCTAAGCTTGCCGCTGTGGACGAAGACCTGATAGTAGCCGTTCTGCTTGTCGAAGGGCATCAGGCGGGCGTCGGCGCTGACGCGGGCGAGCACGCGGGCATTGTCGCGGGGGGCAGCGCGTACGGTGGCACCACCCGTGGCAGCCTGGAGCGCCGGGTACTCGGGCGGCAGCAGCGCGGCACCGTTGGCGGGGTCACGCTGGCGTAGGTAGGCCATAATGCCCTCGGCGAGGCCACGGGCGACCCGATCTGGCTGATTAAACAGCATTGCCCGGTCAACGGCGCTAGTCATAAAGCCCATCTCGACGATGATCGCCGGGGTGGTGCGGGCGATGGCATAGTCGTAGCGGCGAAAGTTAAAGGCGTAGTAGCCCTTCATATTGAAGGTGACGCCGCCCACATCCTCGGGCATGCCGGTCACGCCGCCGTACGTCCCAGCCATCGCGCCAAACAGTTGCTTGCTCGCCTCAGAGGCCCGCCAGGGGGTGGCGAGCTTCCAGCCATGGGCACTGCCGCCGTTTGAGCCGTCGCTGTGCAGCGCGACAAAAGCGTCGGCGTCGTAGCCCGGCGGCACCGTGGCGGGCAGCAGCTCAACGCTCACCCCCTGGGCCTCAAGCAGCGGCTTGACCCGGTTGGCGATGTCGAGGTTTAGGCTCGCCTCGGAGACGTTGCCCCAGTGCGCGCCCGCTGAAGTGCGGAGCTGCGCCATCTCATCGGGCAGTTCGTTCGAGTGGAGGTGGCCGACCTGGAGGCCGACGCGGGGCGCAGTGCCGACGGGGCGGGGTGTCGGCGTGGCTGCCGGGTCAGGGATGAGCGGCGGCGGCGGCAGTTCGGTGGGCGTCGGCGGCGCGGGCGGTGCCGTCTCAGCCTCGGCGGCGTAGGCGACGGCGGGTGCCAGCAGTGGCACGTTCGCATGCACCGTCTCGGTGCCACGGGGCACCTGGGCCGCAGGCGACTGGGGGGCGGAGGCGCAGGCCGTCAGCAATAGGGTGAGCAGCAAGGGCAGGCAGGCGGACAGGCGTGGTCCGCTCATCGGCGTGGACATTCCGTGGTTCCTCAGCTATCATCGCGCGAAGAGGTATCTGTCCTAGGTGTACCATAGAATTCTATGAAAAGGATGAGAGCGATGCACGTGATCAAGGTTGGGGGCAGCGCCGGGAACGACTATGCCGCGCTGTGCGATGATCTGGCGACCCGGCACGCGGCGGGCGAGCGCTTCGTCCTCGTCCACGGCGGCTCGGACGAGACGAACCGCCTGGGTGAAGCGGTGGGCTACCCGTCCCGCTTCGTAACTTCGCCAAGTGGCTACACCAGCCGCTACACCGACCGGCGCACGCTGGAGCTGTTTATGATGGCGGCGGGCGGCCTGGTCAACAAACGCCTGGTCGAGTTGCTTCAGACGCGGGGCTGCAACGCCGTGGGCCTGAGCGGCCTCGATGGGCGGCTGCTGGAGGGCAAGCGCAAGGCGACGATCCGGGTGGTCGAGGCCGGGCGCCAGAAGCTGTTGCGCGACGACTGGACAGGCACCATCGAACGGGTGAATGTGGCGCTGCTCCAATCGCTGCTTGCGGGCGGCTACCTGCCGGTCATCGCCCCGCTGGCCTGCTCGGAGGCGGGCGAGGCGCTGAATGTGGACGGCGACCGAGCGGCGGCGGCGCTGGCGGCGGCCCTTGGGGCCGACTCGCTGCTGCTGCTGTCGAATGTGCCGGGGCTGCTGCGGAGCTTCCCCGACGAGACGTCGCTGATCACACGCATCCCACGGGGCGAGATCGAGGCGTATCTGCCCTTCGCCGAGGGCCGCATGAAGAAGAAGGTGCTTGGCGCGCAAGAAGCGCTGACGGCGGGCGTGGGCCGCGTCATTCTCGGCGATGCGCGGCGGCCAGGCTGCCTGAGCGCCGCCCTGGCCGGTGGCGGGACGGTCATTGAATGAGTCTGAGGCACCGTCGCCCGCCAGCCCCCTGGCAGGCGACGGTGCAACCACCACAGGAGGCCCACGATGCGCTACGGCTTTGTCATGCCCTTTGGCGACGCCCGACTCGCCGCCGAGCTTGCGGCCTGCGCCGAGCGCACGGGCTGGGATGGCTTCTTTGTCTGGGAGCCGGTCTGGGGTTGGGATGCTTGGGTGAGCCTGACGGCGGCAGCCATGCGAACCGAGCGCATTCGGCTGGGCACGATGCTCACGCCGCTCTCACGGATGCGCCCCTGGAAGCTTGCCAGCGAAAGCGCCAATCTTGACCAGCTCTCGGGCGGGCGGGTCACACTGGCCGTGGGTTTAGGCGCACCCGACACCGGCTTTGCCAACTTCGGCGAAGTGACGGAGCGTAAGACGCGGGCCGCGCTGCTCGACGAGGGGCTGACGATTCTCACGGGCCTGTGGCGCGGCGAGCCGTTTGCCTTCACGGGCCAGCACTACACGGTTGACACTGCGGGTCTGCCGGTAGGCGGTGCCCCGAGCTTGCAGCAGCCGCGCATTCCCATTTGGGTCGTTGGTGCTTGGCCTAGCGAACGTTCGCTGGAGCGCGTGCTGCGCTACGATGGGCTTATTCCTTCGGCCCGTGGTGCCGATGGGCAGATGCGCCAAGTGACGCCGGAGGAGTTGCGCGAGACGTTGGCCTATGTCGCGGCCCAGCGTACCGCCACCACGCCTTTTGAGGTCGTGGTCGAGGGCACGACGCGGGGCGACGATCCGCTGGCCGACCGCGCTACGCTGGTGCCTTGGCGCGCCGCCGGGGCGACGTGGTGGCTTGAGACAATGTGGGCGACACCCGCTACGGGCGACGGGGCCACCGCTGTGCGCCGTCGCGTCGAGGCCGGGCCACCGCGCTAAGACACGGTTTGGGCACACGTAGGGTTTGCTGCTGCGTTCGACCTGGCACCTGAAACCCGCCACCTGAAACCTAGTCTACGGCACCAGCCACTGGCGGATCTGCTGCGGCGTCAGATTTCCACCGCAGAGGATCGTCGCCACCAACTGCCCCTGAAAGCGGGCGCGGTCTTCAAGCAGCGCCGCAACCCCAACCGCCCCCGACGGCTCGACCACCAGGCCAAGCTGCTGATGGATGCGCTGCATCGCCGTAACAATCGTGGCGTCACGCACCAGCACGACATCGTCCACGGTGCCGCGCATATCAGCGACGGCTTCGGGGACAGGCAGCCGCACGCCGATCCCGTCGGCAATCGTGTCGATCTGGTCGTAGGTGACGATCTGCCCCAAGCGCCAGGACTCGGCCATCGCCGGGGCACCAACGGCAGCCACGCCGATCACCTGCGTCGCGGGCGCATAGGCTTTCACCCAGCGCCCGATGCCCGTCAGCATGGCGCCATTGCCAAGGGCGACGAGCAGCGTCTCAATCGGCTCCGGCCAGCGCAGCAGCTCGGCAGCCATCGTGCCAGCCCCCTCGCCCGTCGCTGGCTCCAGGCTATCTTCGACCATCGGCAGCCCGTAGGCGCTGGCAAAGCGCTTCGCCTCGATTTTAGCCGCATCAAAATCAGACCCATGCAGCCGCACCTCGGCCCCAAGGGCGTGCATCCGCTCAAGCTTCAGCGGGTTAGCGTTGACGCTGGCGTAGATGATCACGTGGACGCCGCGATCACGACAGGCGTACGCCATCGCCTGCCCAAAGTTGCCCGCGCTCGCGCACACGACCGTCGCCCCTGCGTCCAGGCCAGCGGCAACGAAAGAGGCACCGCGCCCCTTGAACGAGCGAATGGGGTTGAGGGTTTCAACCTTGACGATGAGCCGACAGCCCAGCGCTGCCTCCAGCGACTCGGCCCGAAACTGGGGCGTGTTGAGAAACACCGGGTCGATGATCGTCAGCGCGTGCGCGATCCGATCAAGCTTCAGGCGATGCTCGGTCATAGAAGCCCCTTTCACAGGAGGTACAGGCGAGCGATAGGCGCAAACTATAGCACCTTCGGTCGCTGCCGCGTTCATGCTTGACAGATAGAGTACAATCTTGATTGACTGGTCAATCAATGAAGGCGCAACGGGCAGGAGGAAAAAAATCAATCTTTTGGCCGAATCGATTCGGCCTACGGGCCAATGACGAAATTGGGGCCGAGCTGATACGCTGCTGACAGCGTAAATGGATGGCTCCACCAGAGAAGGCCCCGATGTTCGGACGCTGGTTCCAGCAGAATGGCACCACCGGATCGGCCAGTGCGAGCGCCAACGGCGGCGTCCACATGATCGACCTACGCCAGATCGTCAAGACGTACCAGAGCGCCGCAGGCAGCTTCACCGCGCTCAAGCGCGTCAGCCTCACCGTTGATGCTGGCGAGTTCGTCGCTGTGATCGGCACGTCAGGCTCTGGCAAGTCCACGCTGATCAATATGGTCACCGGCATTGACCGCCCCACCACCGGCGAGGTCATCGTCGCTGGCACGCCCGTCCACGGACTGAGCGAGGGCACCATGTCGGTCTGGCGCGGCAAGCACCTCGGCATCACCTTCCAGTTCTTCCAACTCCTGCCCTCGCTCTCGGTGGTCGAAAATGTCATGTTGCCGATGGACTTCTGCAAGATGTACAAGGCCAGTGAGCGCCGCGAGCGGGCCATGGCGCTGCTTGCCCAGGTTGCGATGACCGACAACGCGCACAAGTTGCCCTCGGCGCTCTCGGGCGGCCAGCAGCAGCGGGTCGCGATTGCGCGCGCCTTGGCGAACGACCCGCCCATTTTGATCGCCGACGAGCCAACCGGCAACCTCGACAGCAAGACCGCCGCTGCGGTCTTCAAGCGCTTCGACACGATGGTCAAGGCGGGCAAAACGATTGTGATGGTGACCCACAACAACGACCTGGCCCGCCGCGCCACCCGCTCGGTGATCGTCTCGGACGGCGAGATTGTTGACCAGTATTTGGCCCGGGCGCTGCCACGGCTCAGCCTCGACCAACTCATCACCGTCACCCGCCAGATCGACCGGCTGACCTTCGCGGCGGGCCAGCCGATTGTGCGGAAGGGCGAGCATGCCGACTACTTCTACATTATCACCAAGGGCAAGGTCGAAGTCATCATTGACCAGCCCGGCGGTGGCGCGCTTATTGCTGAGGTGTTGAATGAGGGCCAGTAT
>CAIWXH010000470.1 GCA_903916565.1 uncultured Oscillochloris sp.
GGGCAGCGTTATGCCTTAACAGGGCAGCGTTATGCCTCAACAGGGCAGCGTTATGCCTCAACAGGGCTGCGTTATGCCTCAACAGGGCAGCGTTATGCCTCAACAGGGCAGCGTTATGCCTCAACAGGGCTGCGTTATGCCTTAACAGGGCAGCGTTATGCCTCAACGACGCTCCTTTGAGGCACAACGACGGGGCAACATGCCTTCGGGCTGCCGCTGCCACGCACCGGGGGGCTGAAGCCCCCGGCTCTTAGTTGACGAAGCCTGCCTTCGCAGGCTCATTCAGGCCGCGCAGGCGGCCTTCGTCACACGTAGCCCGTGGCTTCAGCCACCGGGCACGGCGCGCAACAACCTCTGTAGGATTGCTAGAGCTTGTTGATGCGTTCGGCCTGAAACCTGAAACCCGAAACCCGAAACCTAAAACCTTGTCTTAGCTTACTTATCTAAACAAGCAGGCTTCCGTCTTGTGTGCAATGCACCTATGCGACCAGATTTACGCCTGCTATGATGATGCTCTAGCCAGCGAGTGTGCGGTAGAAAAGTTATTTGCACCCCAGGCCATCGTCGCCCTGGTGTGTAGGTTCACGGGTCGCCGCTCTGCCTAGTTGTAGAAAGGTCGTCTCCATGATCGCGACGCTTAGTATGGTCGGCTCTCGGTTACGTGCAGGTTGGCGCAACCCCGTCCTCCGCCACAACGCACTCGTGCGCCTCGGGGGGAAGATGCTTGGGCTCGCGATTGTCGTGATGCTCATCCTCTGGTCATTGCCCTCTGGTGCGCTGGCGCAAAGCAGCGGTGCCGCTGAGGTGGCCCCGCAGATCAACGCGATCAACACGGTCTGGACGCTCATCGCGGCCTTCCTCGTCTTTGGGATGCAGGTCGGCTTCCAGATGCTTGAGACGGGCTTCGCCCGCACGCGTGAGACGGTGAATATCCTGGTCGAGGGCATCGTTGACACCTGTATCTGCGGCATTCTCTTCTGGGCTTTCGGCTTCGCCTTCATGTTTGAGCCGGGAACCCCGCTGATTGGCACGAGCGGCTTCTTTCTTCAGGGTTTAGCCGACACGTACGGCTCGACCGGCGTGCCCCTGCTGGCCTTCTGGGTCTTCCAGTTCGCTTTTGCCGACACCGCTTCGACCATCACCTCTGGCGCGATGGTTGGGCGCTGCGACTTCATTGGCGACATTCTTTACAGCATCGTGGTGACGGGCTTTATCTACCCAATCGTCGGCCACTGGGTCTGGGGGCCAGATGGCTGGCTGGCAGTGATGGGCTTCCGCGACTTTGCTGGCTCGACCGTCGTGCACACCATTGGCGGTGCCGTCTCGCTGGCTGGTGCCATCGCGCTTGGCCCGCGTCTGGGTCGCGTCTTTAAGCGCGACGGTGGTGGCCCCTGGCCCGCGCACGACCTGATCATCGGCGCGGTTGGCGGACTGCTGCTCTGGTTTGGCTGGTACGGCTTCAACCCCGGCAGCACGCTCTCGGCGCTTGATGTGCAGGGCATCGCCCGTGTCTCCTTCAACACCACGCTGGCCGCTTGCTCCGCCGGTCTCACCGCGCTCTTCTACGGCTACGCCCGTAGCAAAAAGTGGGATCTCGGCCTAACGGTGAACGGCTTTCTCGGTGGCCTCGTCGCGATTACGGCACCGTGCTATTGGGTTGAGCCAGTGGGCGCGTTCTTTATCGGCATCGGCGGTGCCCTCGCGGTGGTCTGGGGGCTTGATTTGCTGGAACACCTGCGGATTGACGACCCGATTGGCGCCGTTCCGGTGCATATGGTCGGCGGCATCTGGGGCACGCTCTCGCTTGGCCTCTTCGCCTCTGGTCGGTATGGCTTGCCAACCCCCACCGGGGCCGACACCTCGACCGTGATTACTGGCCTCATCTACGGCGGCGGCTTTGGGCAGCTTGGGCTGCAGGTCGTCGGCTCGCTGGCGGTAACGGCAGCAACCTTGGCCGCGTCTTTCGTGCTGATGTACGCGCTCAAGGCCGTCGGACGGCTGCGCGTCTCGGCTGAGGGTGAGCTTGCGGGGCTGGATCTTCACGAGCACGGCGCTTCGGCCTACCCCGAGTACGCGCTGGACGAGCGCGCTCGCACTGGCGGGGTCGTCGGCTCGCCCGCAGCGGCATCCGGCTTCGCGCCAAGCACCTCGGCAGCGTTCCTCAAGAATCGCTAGGCGCACTACTGGACTGTTGCCGCGCAGCCCTCACCCCCCAGCCCCCTCTCCCATAAAGGGAGAGGGGGAGCCAGAAGTGTCCTAATGCGGAATCTCCCCTCTCCCCTTGTGGGAGAGGGGCCGGGGGAGAGGGGCAAAAGCAAGGCTGGATCGGCTTATTTGAAAGGTATTGGCTTTAGCTCCCCGGCTGCACACCATGGCACGGTAGCGCCTCCTCCTTCTCTCCCATTCAGGGAGAGGAGGCTTTTTTGTGCGTCCCCGTGCAAACAACCGCCGCCGTATGGCGTAACGGCTATAATGCCAGCCAAGCCAGCAGTGGCGTGTGAGCAGATGCGCGATCATCGTGCTGCCTGAACAACACTAAGACCATTACGCACACGGTAAGGGTTTAGCGGGCGTGTCAAGGGCCAAATCAACTACCGAACCCGCCCGCCGGGGGACTAAAGTCCCCGGCTCTGTACGTGCGAAGCCTGCCTTCGCAGGCTTATCTAGGCCGCGCAGGCGGCCTTCGTCCCGCGTAGCCCGTGGCTTCAGCCACCGGGCAGGCGATTTTGCAACCGCCATGGGGCACACGTAGGGCTTGCTGCTGTGTTCGGCCTGAAACCTGAAACCCGACACCTGAAACCTTGTCAAAGATGTAAAGAACTGTCTATGAACGCCCAAAGTCTAATTCTGGTCGTTGATGACCAGGCCAGTAGCCGCATGACCCTGGCGAGCCTGATTGAGCCAGAGGGGTACCGGGTTGCGTTTGCAACCAACGGTGCCGAGGCACTGACCCAAATGCGCCTGGTTGCCCCTGACCTCGTGCTGCTTGATGTGATGATGCCGGAGATGGACGGGTTTGAGGTCTGTCGCCGTTTGCGCGCCGACCCGGCCCTCGCGCTCATTCCGGTGGTGATGATTACCGCGCTGGACGACCAAGAGTCGCTCTTGCAGGGCATCGAGGCCGGGGCCGATGACTTTATGAGCAAGCCCTTCAACCGGGCTGAGCTGCGCGCTCGCATTCGCACGATCACGCGCCTCAATCGGTTTCGGGTCTTGCTCGATGAGCAGCGGATGGTCGCCAGTGAGCATGCCCAGTTTCTTTGGGCCATCGAGCAATCCGCCGACGGCTACCTGCTGCTCGATCACGCTGATCGGCCCCATGATGGCAACGCGCAGGGCTGGAGCTATCTTGGCCTAGATCGCCCGCTCGGCCAGGGCTGCACTGAGTCGTTTTGCGAACTCGCACGCCGATCCTACCGGCTGGTGCCCGAAGAAGCCTGGGCCGCTTGGCCCGCGCCGACCAGCGTTGCCCGCTACCTTGTGCGCCCAAAGGACGTTGACACCGCACTTTGGCTCCAGGTCGAGTTGCTCGAACAGCCCGGCGGAGTGACGGGCAAGCGGCTGGTGCATCTGCACGATGTTACCGCCAACGTCAGCGCACAGCGCGATAGCTGGACGTTCCACAGCTTCGTGTCACACAAGCTACGCACCCCCCTGACCAGTCTGCTCGTCGGCCTTGGCCTGTTGAACCGGCAAGCCCCAACCCTCTCCGATGATCTCGCGACGCTCACCGAGATTGCCTATACCGGCGCCGTGCGGCTCAATGCGGTGGTCGATGACATCTTTCGCTATCTGGAAGCCCCGATCATCCGCGCCCATGGCGAGGGCGCGTTGCTCGCAGCGGTGCCGGATCTCGTCACCCAGCTTGGCACAGAGTTGGGGCTGCTTGCAATGCAGGTCTCAGCGCAGCCCGACCTAGACGGACAGCGCCTCACCGTAAGCCTTCAGACGGTCGAGCTGCTGCTGACCGAGCTTCTAGAGAATGCGCGTAAGTTTCACCCGCAACATGCGCCTACGGTGCTTGTCGCGCTGTGCTGCGAGGACGAAACGGCAGTGCTGCGCGTGTCAGACAATGGCACGACCTTGACGCACGAGCAACTGCGCCACATGTGGGCACCCTACCACCAACTTGACACTGATTTTAGCGGGCAGACGCCTGGGGTTGGCCTGGGGCTGGCGACGGTGGCCCAAATTTGCTGGGCCGCTGGGGGCACC
>CAIWXH010000471.1 GCA_903916565.1 uncultured Oscillochloris sp.
CTGAACCTCCCCACATTGTACCCATGCGAAGCGTGCCACGTCCAACGCAGGCAGCGTTGTCCTTCCGTCGGCGGCGTGACGGTGGTGCTGGGAGCATCTACGCCCAGCACCACCGTCGGCTCCTACGCCGCCTCGGTGGTCGGCGTGTCCGCTGGTGCATCTGCCGTGCGGTAGGCGTCCCCGACCTCTCGCTGTGCCAGGTCGCGCAGCGTGGAGTACAGATCAATCGGCAACAAGACGCCGGTTGGATACCCCTTCTGCGTAATCACAATGGGCTGCTGGCGCTCCTTGCCGCGCTTGATCAGCGCGGCAAGCGAAGAGGCCACCTTCGAGATTGGCACGACCCCGCCGCGCAGATCGACATCGAGGGCCAGGGCGGTCGTTGACTTGGGCATACACTACGTCCTCGTAGGCTACCCGGCGCCTGTCAGCGTGCGGAGGGTGCGCCTCAAGCGCGTTTCCACCGCAGAAGTCGTACGCAGAAGCCGTGGCAGCATGACCGTGAAAGAAAGAGCTATGCCGATCATACCACGCTTACTCACTGCGTCGCCGTATGCTTGGCGTAGGGTCGGGCGCGGAGCGAATCGCTACGCACCGCGCGTCAATTTCTGGTCATCTTCTTTCTCATCCCAAAAATCATGCTATCGCCTCTGGTGAAAATACGAGGCCCAACCCATTGACAGCGCACTACCAGACGTTTACACTGCGTCTAGTCGGCGTTGAGGGAGGTTCTATGCGTTTCCGCATCCGTCGCCAGCCGGACGGCTCGTGGCTTGAGCGCGAGCTGTTGCGCCATGCCTGGACCTATCAGGATTTGGCGACCCACGCAGGGATTAGTCGGATGACCCTGTACTTCCTGCTGAACCCCGGCGTCTACGGGACGCGCCGCAAGCTGCGCCGTGGCACCCTGATGCCACGCACGGCCCGTGCCATTGTCGAGGCGCTGGTGGAACCGCGTGGGGATAGCGCAGCGATGCTCGAGCGCTATTTTGAGGTCGCCCCCTGATGCGTAGCCGCTGTTGAACCTGACGTCATCCACCGCCGCACTCACCCGCGCATCCCCTCCGCTCCTCCTCGCGGTCGGCCTTGAAGGCCCGGTCAGCCACGCCCTTGCCGGGCTCAGCGCCACGTATGGCGCACCGCTGCTCGCGCTCAGCCTACTCTTCGCGGAGCAGCTCGCCGAACTCGCCCCCCACGACCGGCCCCGCCGCGCCCCGCGCCTGTTCCAGGATCTCCTGCGCCCCGCTCGTGGTGCGCTCACCATTCTCGACCGTACCGCCATGCTCTTTCTGGCTGAGTTGCAGCTCAACCCCTTGCCGCTCCTGGCCGAGACGAGCCGCACCCACGGCCCTATCGTCGCGGCGTGGTGCGGCACGTGGGACGGCGCGGTGCTGACCTATGCCCGCCCCGGACATCCTGAGTATCGTCGTTACGACCACCCTGTCGCTACGGTGGTCGCGGTTCCCTGAGGGTATTCCGATGCACTATCGCGACCTGGTTGCCTTCGAGGCACTGCCGAGCGTGGTTCAGTTGATTGATGCCGGTGCGGTCGATACGGCCCGCCAGCGCGTCACCAGCTACGTCATCTCGCGGCGGATGGCCGACCTGCTGACCACCCTGGTCATCCCACAGCTCCAGTTCGATGCCCCGCAGGACAACCGTGGCCTACTCATCGTCGGCAACTACGGCACCGGCAAGAGCCACTTGATGTCCGTGCTCTCCGCCCTGGCTGAGCGCGCCGATCTCGCCGACCTACTGCCCAATGCCGAGGTGGCCGCCGCCTTCCGCCCGCTCGCCGGTCGCTTTCTCGTGCTTCGTCTGGAGATTGGGGCCAGCACCCGGCCCCTCCGCGACACGATCCTGGACGAACTCCAGATCTTTGCCGAAACCCTCGGGGTCTCGGTGACGATCCCGGCGATGGATCAGGTGACCAACAATAAGCTGGTGCTGATGGATCTGGTTGGCCGCATCCAGGAGCAGCACCCCGGCAAAGGCGTCTTGGTCATCGTCGATGAGCTGCTCGACTTTCTGGAGTCGCGCAAAGACCAGCAGTTGCGCCTCGACTTGGCCTTTATGCGTGAGCTTGGCGAGGTCTGCGCCCAAACCGCCTTCCGCTTCATCGCCGGTATCCAGGAGTCGCTCTTCGACGCGCCGCGCTTCCAGTGGGTCGCCGACTCGGTGCGCCGCGTGAAGGATCGCTTTGAGCAGGTTCGCATCGCCCGCGAGGATCTGGCCTATGTGGTGGAGGCGCGCCTGCTCCGCAAGTCGCCCGCGCAGCTTGACCATATCCGCACCCATCTCACCCGCTTCGCCGCCCGCTTCAGCGGGATGAATGAGCGCATGGATCGCTTCGTGCGCCTCTTTCCCGTACACCCCGACTACCTGACGGTCTTCGAGCAGATCAGCGCCATCGAGAAGCGCCAGGTGCTCCAGTCCCTCACCGCAGAGCTGGCCTTGCTGCTCGACCAGGAGGTGCCAGATGACGGGCCGGGGCTGCTCTCCTACGACCGTTTCTGGCGCCAGATCGCCGACAATAGTTCGTGGCGCTCATTGCCTGATGTGCGCGAGGTACTTGATAAGAGCCAGGTACTCCAGAGTCGCGTCGAGGCGTCGTTCGACCGCCCCGACCTGCAGCCCCTCGCCATCCAGCTCATCCACGCCCTCAGCGTCCATCGGCTCACGACGGGCGCCATTGATGTGCCAATCGGTGCCACGCCCGCTGAGTTGCGCGATATGCTCTGCCCCACCACCCCGCCGCCCAACGGCAGCGCCGAGGATGTGGAGCGCGTCATTCGGCTGGCCCTGCGCCAGATTGAGCGCACGGTCAATAATCAGTTCCTCAGTCGGAACGAGAGCGGCCAGTACTACCTCGACCTCAAGAAGGACATTGACTACGATGCGCTGATCACGCAGCGCGCCGAGTCGGTTGACGCCGAGGCGCTGAACCGCGCCCTCTTCACCATTCTGGCGACGCTGCTGGAACGTCCCGACGCCACCTATGTGCAGGGCTACCACATCTGGCCCTACGAGTTGGAGTGGAGCGACCGGCGGGTCATGCGCCCTGGCTACCTCTTCTTTGGCTTGCCCAGCGAGCGCAGCACCGCCCAGCCGCCCCGCGACTTCTACCTCTACGTGCTGCCCCTCGGTGCGCGTACGCCCACGTCGCAGCCGGACGAAGCCTACGCCGAGCTGGTTCCCGACGAAACCTTTACGGATTTCCTGCGCCGCTACGCTGCCGCCAGTGCCCTACGCGCTGCCGCCGCCAGCGATGCGCGCCGGGTCTATGAGGAGAAGCTGACCGGCCAGAGTGGCCTGCGAAAGGCGATGCTCGATTGGCTGCAAGCCCAAGGCGGGCGGGCATGGCGTCTCAGCTACGGCGGCCACACGCGCCTGCTCAGCGAGTGGCCCCGAGGCGGGATGAGCGCCCGCTCGGTGAGCGAGCAACTGAACGCCGCCTCCGCCACATGCCTCGCGCCCCAGTTTGCCGCGCAGCGCCCGGACTACCCGGCCTTCACCGGGTTCCAGCGCCCCATCAGCGGCCAGAGTCGTGAGGAATACGCGCGCGCCGCCATCCAGATCATCGCCGGAGCCGCAATCCCCACCCAGCAGGGTCAGGCGGTGCTGGACGCATGTGACCTACTCCAGGGCACGTCCCTCCGGCCCCGAGGTTCGCGGTATGCCGACTATGTGAACGACCTGCTCAGCGGGCGCGGCGAGGGCCAGGTGGTCAACCGGGCCGAGTTGCTGCAGCCGGTGGTCGATAGCCAGGGCAATACCTTGCTTGAGGAAGACATGCGCTTCCGCCTAGAGCCGGAGTGGTTGCTGGTAATCCTGATGGCCCTGGTGGCGAGCGGTGATCTGGTGCTGGCGCTCCCCGGCGGTCAACGGGTGGACTCGTCCACCCTGGGCGATGCGGCGAAGCGCCCGCTCCGTGAACTGCTGCTCTTCCGCCACATTGAGCGCCCCCGCGACCTGCCCCTGGCCGCGCTGCTTGAAGTGTTCCAACTCCTTGGCTTGGCCGAGGGGCTGATTCGTGACCCGAACCAGCGCGAGGATGGGGTGCGCGCCCTGCAAGGGGCGGTCGAGCGGGAGCTGGATCGCACGGTGCAAACACAACAGTTGGTGAGCCGTGGGCTGCTGCTGTGGAACAGCGCACTGCTTGAAGGGGCGGTACTCAGCGAGGCCCAGCGCACGCTCGACGCCTACAAGCGCACGCTCGAAGGGCTGCGCCCCTTCAACACGGTCGGTAAGCTGAAGAACCTGCGGCTGACCGCTGCCGAGATTGCCGCCCAGCGTCCGGCGCGTCAGCTCCAGACGGAACTGGAGGAGTTTGCGGGCCTGGTCAATGATCTGCAGCCCCTGACCGCGTACCTGACGACCGCCCAGGTGGTACTGCCGACCGAGCATCCCTTCCGCGCCACGGTGCAGACGGCACAGCAGACGCAGCTTGCCACGCTCCGCGACCCGCAGCAGCGCCATGCGACCGGGCTACGCGCCCAACTGCTGGCCGACTTGACGCGCCTGAAACAGACGTATGCGGCGGCCTTGGTCAGCCTGCACCGTGAGGCACGGCTAAGCGCGACCCAAGACGATGCAAAGAAGCGGCTGAGTACCGACAGTCGCCTCCTCCAGTTGCGCGTACTCGCCCACATCAGCCTGCTGCCACGCGCCCAACTCGACGCCTTCCAGGCAGACCTTGGTCGCCTGAGCCCGTGCTTCGGTCTGAGCGTGGACGACCTGCGTGACAGCCCGGTCTGTCCGCGCTGTGGCTACCGCCCCATCGAAGAGCCAACGGCGGAGCGGGTCGAGGCGGCGCTCAACCGGCTGGCCGCTGAGCTTACGACGCTCTACGCCAGTTGGCTCGCAGCTCTGCGCGAGAACCTCAGTGACCCGCTGGCGACCGACAGCCTAGCGCTCTGGAACGATGCGGCGATGCGCGGCAGTATCCGCGCGGTGCGCGATGGTGCGCCGCTGCCCGACCCGCTCCCGGCACCCTGGGCTGCCGCCGTCAATACCATCCTCGCGGGCCTCGAACGGCTCAACCTGGGCCGAGACGATCTGCTGGCCGCCATTGGCAGCGCACCGCTCACCCGTGACGAGATCGAGACGCGGCTGCGCCGCTTCCTCGATACGCAACTCCATGGCCGCGACCCCAAGCGGGTACGGATTGTGGTGGAATAACGTACTTGGCTTGTAGGAGCGGCTTCAGCCGCGTCAGAGCGAGCGCATCACGCACGGGAGTTTGTCGATGGAGATGCTGACCCGCCTCGACCTCAGCGGCTTCAAGTCGATCCGCCAATTGGCGGGCCTGGAGCTGCGCCCGCTGAACGTGCTGCTTGGCGCGAACGGGGCGGGCAAGTCGAATCTGATCGCCTGCTTCAAGCTGGTGCACTGGATGCTGTCTGCGCCCGGTACGCTCCAGTTGTACATGGGCAAGATGGGCGGCGCGAACATCCTGCTGCATGACGGCGCGAGTGTGACCCCGCAGATCACGGCGCAGATGACCTTCGCCGCCGATGGCGCGGTGCGGGCGTATCGGTTTCGACTGGTGTACGCGGCGGGTGACACGCTGGTGTTCGCCGATGAGGCCGTGCGCGTCAGCCCTGCGGATCAGCCGCCTGGGGACTGGGTTGCATTCGGCGCGGGGCACCGCGAGGCCCAGCTTGTTGCGCGTGCGGAGCAGGGCGATCCCACCGCACGGGCGATTCACACGCTTCTGCGGCGCTGCATGGTCTACCAGTTTCACAACACCGCCGAGACGGCCCGCGTGCGCCAGCGCTGGAATGTCGATGACCACCAACGCTTGAAGGATGATGCGGCCAACCTCGCCCCGGTGCTCCTGCATCTCCGCGAGCGCCAGCCGCAGCACTATGCCCGCATTGTCGGCACGATCCGCCAGATTGCGCCCTTCTTCGCCGATTTCGAGCTGGCCCCAAGCGGCGGGACGGTGCTGCTCCAGTGGCGCGAGCGCGGCAGCGATATGATTTTCGGCGCCCACCAAGCCTCGGATGGCACGCTGCGCGTGATGGCCCTCGTGACGCTCTTGCTCCAGCCGACGGCGTCACTGCCAGGACTGATCATCCTGGATGAGCCGGAGTTGGACCTGCACCCGTTTGCCATCAACATCATCGCCGGACTGCTCAAGAGCGCCGCGACCCGCACCCAGATTCTGCTCGCCACCCAATCTATGACGCTCATTGACTATTTCGAGCCAGACGATCTCATCGTGGTTGACCGACCAGATCGCGCTTCCACCTTTCAGCGGCTTGACCCGGCCCCGCTCGCGGCGTGGCTCGCAGACTACTCGCTCGCCGAGCTGTGGGAGAAGAATGTGCTGGGGGGGCGCCCCGCATGATCCGGCTGCACACGACGGCGCTAAAGCCTACTACGAGCGAAGCACGCGACGGCGGGTTTTAGCGCGGTTTGTAGTAGGCGCTTCAGCGCCGTAACTAAGACGGGCACACGACGGCACTGAAGCGCCTACTACGAGCGAAGCACGCGACGGCACCGTTCTGGTCTAGGTTTGTAGCCGTTTGTAGTAGGCGCTTCAGCGCCGTTTTGTAGGCACTTCTCACCGAAACTCATGTACGACTATTCCAAACTCACGCCAGAAGAGCGCCGCGCAATCATTCAGGAACGAGCGGCACGCGGATTTCCAGTCCACGCGCCACCGCACCCAATTCATGACGAGCGATTCTACCTGCTTACCGCTGCGTGCTATCAGCATGTCCACCACATGCGGGCGGCTGAACGTCGTCAGCAAGTGCAAGCTGCACTCTTTGAGCAGTTCACGCTGCACGGCATGGCAATCACCGCTTGGGTCATTCTGCCCAATCACTACCATCTGCTTGTGCATGTGACAGACTTTGCTGCGCTGAGCCGAATCTTCCGTGCAGTGCATGGCCCAACTTCCCGTGCCTGGAATCAGGCAGACGCACACCATGGGCGGCGGGTCTGGTTCACGTTTGCTGACCGGGCTATACGCTCGGAGCGCCATTACGCTACGACATGCAACTACATCCATTACAATCCGGTCAAGCATCATTACGTTACAACACCCTACGCTTGGGCTGAGAGCAGCGTTCACTGGTACGCTGCTACCCACGGTCAGGAATGGCTACGCGCCACATGGCAGACGCACCCCATCAACAACTATGGCGCAGGGTGGGATGATTGACTACATGGATGGCGCTAAAGCCTACTACGAATTCGCTGACGGCGCTAAAGCGCCTACTACGAGCCAAGGACAAGCCCGCTGGTAGTAGGCGCTTCAGCGCCGTCATAACCGTTCATGAATAAGGAAACGCCCCGATGCCATCCCAAAACTATCTCTTCCCCGAGGACGAGCCGCCCACCCAGCACAGCCTCTTCGACGCGCCCGCCGCCGCCGACGCCGCTGACGCCCCGCCGCCCCCGCCCCGCCGCCGCCTCACCACCGAGGAGATCGACCGCGTGCGCGACGTTCCCGGCTTCCCCATCGCCACCGATGAGGCGATCATCGCCCTGAGCGACCCGCCCCACTACACCGCCTGCCCTAACCCCTTCCTGGCGGAGATTGTCGCCGGCTGGCGCAACGAGCGCACCGCGCTGCGCGCCACCCTCGGTCTGCCCGACGATGAGGCTGACGCCGCCGCCTATCAGCGCGAGCCGTTCGCCGCCGATGTGAGCGAGGGCAAGAATGACCCGATCTACAACGCGCATTCCTACCACACCAAGGTGCCCCACAAGGCGATTATGCGCTACATCCTCCACTACACCGACCCCGGCGACCTCGTCTTCGACGGCTTCTGCGGCACTGGCATGACCGGCGTCGCCGCCCAGCTTTGCGGCGACCGCGCCGCCGTCGAGGCGCTGGGGTACATCGTTGATGATGCGGGGCTTATTTATGACCCTGGCGCAAATGGCGTAGACGGCGCTGAAGCGCCTACTACAAGCCCCACGCCCTCGCTCGTAGTAGGCGCTTTAGCGCCGTCGTCCAACGGCGCTGAAGCGCCTACTACAAGCGCCCCCCGCAAGCCCTTCTCCCGCCTCGGTGCCCGCAAGGCCGTGCTCAACGACCTTTCGCCCGCCGCCACCTTCATCGCCTACAACTACAACACCCCCGTAGACGCCGCCGCCTTCGAGGCTGAGGCCAAGCGCATCCTCCGCGAGGTCGAGGCCGAGTGCGGCTGGATGTACGCGACCACCCACACCGATGGCCGCAAGGGGCGCATTAACTACACCGTGTGGAGCGACATGTTTATTTGCCCGAATTGCACTATAGAAATCGTGCTATGGGACGAAATAGTTGATCTTGAAAAATCATTGGTAAGCAATGATTTTCCTTGTCCATCGTGTAAGATGACACTTAGCAGAAGGATCATCGAGAGGTCATTTGAGGATTTATACGATCAAGACCTTCAATATGTCGTAAAATCAACAAGAAGAAAACCTGTTCTTGTGAATTATTCTATTGATGGACGTAGATTTGAAAAGACCCCTTCTGGAAAAGATATTGACTTACTCCAAAAGATTGAAAATTTCCAGGCGAATCATTGGCGACCCATCGAAAGAATGCCAGAAGGCGACGAAAGCAGAAGAAATGACGACACAGGTATTACACATGTACATCAATTTTTCACCCGTCGAAATATAATTGCGTTGTCTGCAATTTACAATCACATCCAATCAGGCAATGAAAAGACAAGACTAATTTTCGGGTTAACCTCTATTCTGGACAGAATGAGCTATAGAAATCGCTACATGCCGCAACATCGAAATAATCGCAATCGAGAGGTTGTCGGACCTCTATCAGGCACGCTATATGTTCCATTCTTTTCACTCGAGATCAATCCGATAGACTACATTAAATCCAAGCTTCGCCCTCTAAATATAAAAATTCCATCTGCGAGCAGTATTATTTCAACTCATTCTACAACAAATTACTGGAAAATCCCAAATTCTGCTGATTATATATTTACAGATCCACCGTTCGGAAGTAATCTTATGTACTCCGATTTGAATTTTATCATGGAGGCATGGTTGCAAGTAATGACAAGTAATACTTCAGAGGCCGTAGTTAGTAATTCTCAACAAAAAAGACTAGACACTTATCAGCAAATAATCGAGAAGTGCTTTCGACAATACTACGAGGCACTAAAACCCGGTCATTGGATGACAGTGGAATTTCATAATTCCCAAAACTCCGTGTGGAATTCCATTCAAGAGGCTATTATCCGGGCAGGGTTTGTAATTGCTGACATTCGAACCCTTGATAAGCAAAAGGGAACTACAAAGCAACTCTCTCTAGCAAATACCGTCAAACAAGACCTCGTCATCTCCGCCTACAAGCCACGGGCTGGCTTCGAGCGCAGCTTCGCGGCGGTGAAAGGGACGGAGGATGGGGCGTGGGCCTTCGTGCGCGAGCACCTGGCGGCGGTGCCGGTCTTCGTCGCGCCACGGGGCAAAGCCGAGATCATCGCCGAGCGCATGCCCTACCTGCTCTTCGACCGCATGGTCGCCTTTCACCTCCAACGCGGCGCAACGGTGCCGCTGAGCGCGGCGCAGTTCTACGCCGGGCTCAAGCAGCGCTGCCCCGAGCGCGACGGCATGCACTTCCTCGAAACGCAGGCCGCCGAATACGACCAGCGGCGGGCCGCCGTGGGCGCCGTCGAACAGTTCACCTTCTACGTCAGCGACGAAAAGAGCAGCCTCCAATGGCTGCGCCAACTGCTCAGCGCCGAAGGGCCGCAGAGCTACCAGCAGATTCAGCCGCGCTTCCTCCAGGAGCTACAGCAGAACCGCAACGAACTGCTGCCCGAACTGCGCGACCTACTCCAAGCGAGCTTCCTCCAAGACGCGCAGGGGCGCTGGCAGGTGCCCGACCCGGCGAACGAACTGCACCTAGAGCAACTGCGCCAGAAGGAGCTACTGCGCGAGTACGACAGCTACGCGCAGAGCCGGGGCAAGCTGAAGAGCGTGCGCTCGGAGGCGGTGCGCGCGGGCTTCGAGGCCGCGTACAAGCGCGGCGACTACGCGGCGATCCTGGCGGTGGCGCCGCGCCTGCCCGAGGCGGTGCTGCGCGAAGACCCGACCGTCCTGACCTACTACGACCTGGCGCAGATGGAGGTTGAAGAGTAAGGCGGGACGGGACGGCGCTGAAGCGCCTACTACGAGCGAAACGGCTGGTAGGAGGCGCTTCAGCGCCGTTAAGACAAAGTCCGTGAATACGTTAAGGGCACGCGCAAGGCTTGCTGATGCGTTCGGCCTAAGACCTGACACCTGAATCATAGCACCATAGAGGTCACCATGCCCCGTCGCCTGCTTACCCTGCTGCTGCTGAGCCTCGTTGCTGGCTGTGGCGCAAAGCCCGTCGCCCAAGCGCCCATCGAAGTCACCCGCGAGGTCGAGGTCACCCGCGAGGTCGTGCGCGTCCAGACCCAGGTGGTCGTCGTGACCACGACAGCCAAGCCCGCCCCGCCCACCGTCGAGCCGACACTGGAGCCATCGGCGATACCGGAGCCGACAGCAGCGCCAGAGCCATCGTCCACCAGCATACCGACAGCGGTGCCGGAGCCGACGGCGGTGCCCGCGCCGACGGCAGCGCCGCCGCTAGAGCCGGGTGAGTGGGTGGCAGGTACGATCATCCGCAAAATTCGCGTCTATGACATCCCGAATGAGTTTGCGGGCAACGAGGTCATTAATTCCGACCCTGGAATCAACGTTCGCGTACTCTACCGAGGCGGGCAGTGGTATCAAGTTGAAGCTGAATCGACGAGTAACAAAACGGTCGAAGGTTGGGTCTACAAGGACTGGATTAAGATCGCACCGGAGGACGAAGCGCGAATCCAGCCGAACCCCGACCCTCTCCCCGTGATTGTTTCAAAAATCACGCAGACGCTTGGCAACGACGGCAACAAGTACTGGTCAGGCACCGTGATGAATATTGGACTGAAGACTGCCTATGACGTGCAGGTGGAAATCACGCTCAACGGCTTTGTGGCAGGCTCTGCGACAGTCTTCGATCGCCAAAGTGCGTTCATCGCCACACGCAACTTGGAACCAGGGAAGTCGGCGAAGTTCGTCGTCGCAACGGCGTTCGCCTACCGCAGTGAGGCCACCTACTCGCACGAGGTACGTTGGACGACGCGGTAATGTTTAGTGAGCGCGGTTAAAGCCTCCCATTCCGCTAGCAGTACGGCGCTGAAGCGCCTACTACAAGCCGCTCATTCCGCTGGTAGTAGGCGCTTCAGCGCCGTTAGGGCTTGGCTCGTAGTAGGCGCTTCAGCGCCGTAAGAACGAAAGAACATTCGTGACCGCCACCCACGCCTACGCCCGCTCACTCGGTACCGTGGTCACGGTGCTGGCGCGTCACACCCTCTGGGGCCACGCCCAGGCTGAAGTGTACGCGCCGACGCTTGGGCGGGCGATCACCCTGCCTGCCGATGATCTGCTGCCCCTGGACGACGCGCCGCCGCCGACACTCCCCGCGCTGGTCGCCGGGGTGGCGGCGGCGCGCATCAGGGCGGCGCTGGACGATGGGGCATTGCTGGCACCGCTCACCGCCAACGTCGTGCCGCTGCCGCACCAGCTTGCGGCGCTCCGGCGGGCCATTGCGGCGGAGCATCCACGGCTGCTGTTGGCCGATGAGGTGGGCCTGGGCAAGACGATTGAGGCCGGGCTGATGATGCGCGAGCTGAAGCTGCGCGGGCGCGTGCGCCGCACCCTCGTCGTGGCCCCCACGGGCCTGACCGGCCAGTGGCGCGACGAGCTGCTGACCCACTTCGGCGAGTCCTTCCAGATCCTCACGCCCGCCGACTTCCCGGCCCTGCGCCGTCAGGGCGGCGACGACAACCTCTGGCGGCGCTTCCCCCAGGTGATCTGCTCGCTCGATGCAGTCAAGCCTATGGAGGGGCGGCGTGGCTGGAATGCGGAGCAGGTCGCCCGCTACAACGCCGAGCGCCTCGACGACCTGGCGAATGCGGGCTGGGATCTGGTGATCTTCGATGAGGCGCACCGCCTCGCAGGCAGCAGCGAGACGGTCGCCCGCTACCAACTGGCCCGCACCCTGGCCGACGCGGTGCCCGCGCTGCTGCTGCTCTCGGCCACGCCGCATAGTGGCAAGACCGACGCCTTTCGGCGGCTGCTCAGCCTGCTTGACCCACGGGCCTTCCCCGAGGCTGCGGAGGTGAGTCAGGCGCGGGTGGCACCGTTCGTGGTGCGAACGCCCAAGCGCGAGGCCACCGATGCGACGGGTGCCCCGCTCTTTCGCCCGCGCCAGACGCGCCTGCTGCCGGTCGTCTGGGGACCGCGCCACACGCTCCAACGGGCGCTCTACGATGCGGTGAGCGACTATGTGCGCGAGGGCTACAACGCCGCACGCCGCGAGCGTCGGCTCGGGGTGGGCTTCCTGTTGGTGCTGATGCAGCGCCTCGTCTCCAGCAGCACCCGCGCCATCCGCGAGGCGCTAGAGCGGCGGCTGGCGGTGGTGTGCGCCGACGGTGCTGCCGCGCTCCCGCGTGACCTTGGGCAATTCGCGGAGGTCTGGGATGAACTGGATGGAGAGGGCCAGCTTGACCAGGTGCTCACCCAGATCCAGGCGCTACGCGGCGAGCGCCAGGAGGTCGAGACGCTCCTGAGCTTGGCCCGCCGCTGTGAGGCAGCGAGCAGCGACGCCCGCGCCGAGGCGCTGCTCGACCAGATCTACCAGTTGCAGCAAGCGCGGAACAACCCGCAGGTGAAGGTGCTGATCTTCACCGAGTTCACCGCCACCCAGGCGATGCTGCACGATCTGCTGACGGCCCGTGGCTTTGTGGTGGCCCTGCTGAACGGCGCGATGCCCCGCCAGGAGCGGGAGGCGGCCCAGCGGGCCTTCGCCCAGACAACGCAAATTCTCATCTCCACCGACGCGGGCGGCGAAGGGCTGAACCTTCAGTTTTGCAGCGTGGTCGTCAATTACGACCTGCCCTGGAACCCGATGCGAATCGAGCAACGGATTGGTCGAGTTGACCGCATCGGGCAGACCCAGCCCGTGCAGGCTGTGAACCTCGTGCTGGCCGACAGTGTCGAGGGGCGGGTGCAGGACGTGCTTCAACTGAAGCTGGCGACGATCCTGGAGGAGTTCGGCGTGGACAAGAGCGCCGATGTACTGGACAGCGCCACGAGCGAGCAGGCACTCGAACGGCTCTTGCTGGAAACGCTGCTCGACCCGCAGGCATTGGAGCAGCGCGTTGACCACTTTCTTGCTGGGGTGCGTGACCAAGCCCGTGGCGTCCACGAGGCGCGCACGATCTACACGGTGGCCGACCCAGAGGCGCAGCGTGCCAGCCAGGAATTGGCCCGCCAGACAGCGGAGCATCCCCTGCCACAATGGCTGGAACGCCTGACCCTGGCGACGATTGAGGCAGAAGGCGGCACGATCACGCCGCGCCTGGGCAGCTACGATCTCACCTGGGGCGATGGCACCTGCTGGGAAACGGTGACCTTTGACCGCACGCACGCCGATGCCACGGGCGCACGGCTGCTGACCTTGGAGGAACCCCGGCTGCGGGCGTTGCTGCACTCCCAGACAACGTGGACACCCGGCGCACCGCTACCGACGCTGGTGGTCAGCGGCATGCCAGCGGGTATCGCCGGGGTCTGGGGTCTGTACGAGGTGATTGCATCACCGCTGGTCGTTGGGGCTTCCGCTCCATACGCCGCGACATCGCCGCTGGTCGTTGGGGCTTCAGCCCCATACGCCGCACAGGCGGCTGAAGCCCCAACGACGAGCGTCACATTCCCCCTGTTTCTCCACCAGGATGGGCGCCTGCTTGAGCCGACGGCGCGCTGGCTCTGGGAGCATCTGCTGCGCCCCACGACGACGATCCGCGTGGGCGCACCGCTGCGCGGCGCGGCGGCGACCGATGGGGCCGTTCGCCTCACGGCTGCCGCCGAGCAGCGCGGCGGGCCGCTGTACACCGCCTTGGTGGCCCGACTACGCGGGCAGCGTGCCGCAGAACGGACACGCGGCGATGAAGCCTACGCCGCACGGCGGGCCGCCCTCGCCCGGCTTGGCCTGCCGAACGTGCGCCGGGCGCGGCTGGCCGAGCTTGAGGCGGAAGAACAGCGCTGGCGCGCAGACCTTGCAGGGCACCTCGCGCTCCAGCCAGAACTCCGCCCGCTCCTGCTGGTCGTGGTGGAGGGGCCATGAGCTGGCGCGACCATCTGCTCGTCGGCCTCGACCCGCTGGTTGCGCCGCTGGTCATCATCGCCGACCCCGACGGGCTGCTGCGCGATGCCGAGCTGACGCTGGCGCTCACCCAGCGCGGCTACACCGTCCTGCCCTACGCAGACCAGGTGGTCTTCCGCTTGGCCTACGAGTCGGCCCTGACGCACCCGCTCATCGTCGTCGTCTGGGAACGTGACCGTGCGCTCACCACGCTCCCGTATGACCTGTTGGCCCGTGGCGTCCTCCGCACCGTCGGGCTGGCCGAATACTTCCCACGGCTGCACATTCCCGTGCTGACCGGGCTGCAACCTGCCGACCTAGACCGACTCTGGCCGATCTACGGGCAGCGGCGCGGCCCGCTGCTCGGTGCCCACGAGACCGCCGTGGCGGTACTCCAACTCTGCTTCGGCCTCGTGCTCAGCGCGATCCAGACCCCCGCCGACGCCCTGACGGCGCTGCTCCAAGTGCATACCGCCGACCGTCCCCTGCCGCCGCACTTGGCCGACCTCGTGCAGCACCAGCTTGCGCGAATCCCCCTGCTCAGCGCATGGCCGGTGGAGGCGATGATCCGTGACCACGGTGCGCTGGATGCCTGGCTCAGTCAGGCGTGGCCGCGCTTCCTGATTGAGGGTGGACACCTCGTTGCCCCGGCGAACGCGACGCCCCGGCTCGACGAGCTGCGCGAGACGTACCATCGGGCACCGGCGCTGCCCTTCGACGACCCGCGCATCTGGCCGATCATCGACACCCGCTTCCTGGCGGGTCGGCTGACGCCGCTGCGCTTGGCGGCAGGATGGCAGGTCGCACCGCCGTACGCGCTGGGCGTCGTCAATGACAAGCGCCAGTCCGCCGCCGCGCATGACCGCGAGGTCGCGCACCACCTTCTGGCCCAACTCCCGCCGCCACACGCCGCCGCCAGCGACTGGCTGAGTCTCGCCCCACTGGTCGGTGACCTGCTCATGCGTGCCCACGAAACCACGCCCGCGCACGACGACGTGACCACCACCCTTGCGGCGCTCCGCCGCGCCTTCGCAGCGTGGGTGCCCGCACGCTACGGAACGCTCTTGACGGCGGCGGCGCTGCCGAAGCCACGCCTGGTCTCGCACCTCGCACCATGGATGGCGATGGAGCGGCAGCGCGGGGTGCGCCGCCACGTCTTGCTGGTGGTTGATGGATTAGCGCTCGACCAATGGGCGCTGCTGCGAACGGTCTGGGCCGCGCAGGGGCGGGGCTTCACCTGGGACGAGCAGGCGCTCTTCGCGTGGCTGCCAACCCTCACGTCCGTCTCACGGCAAGCGATTTTTGCGGGCGAGCCACCGTCGCGCTTCCCGAGTTCACTGGATCGCACCGACCGGGAGGAGGCGCACTGGCGGCGCTTCTGGGCGGAGCATGGCCTGCAGACGAGCGCCGTTGCCTATCGCAAGGGGCTGCACGGGCTGGATCCGGCCCATGCAGACGACGAACTAACCGAGATCGCACAACTTCTGGAGACCCCGGGCCTCCAAGTCGTCGGCCTCGTGGTGGATGCGGTGGACACCATCGCCCACGGGATGCGCCAGGGCGAAGCTGGCATGCTCCAGCAGGTGCGCCAGTGGGCCGAGACGGGGTGGCTTGCCCGCCTGGTCGAGCAGATTCGTGCGGCTGGGTTTCAGCTCACGCTGACGTCCGACCACGGCAACGTCGCCGCCCGTGGGGTTGGCCGCCCGGCTGACGGGGTGCTGGCCGAGGGGCGGGGGCTGCGGGCGCGGATCTACCGCGATACAAACCTGCGCGACCGCATGGCGATCCAGTATCCGGGCAGCCTGCCCTGGGATGGCAACGGCCTGCCCGCAGGAATCGCCGCTCTGCTCGCCGCAGACGGCCAAGCGTTTGCGCCACCCGATACGCTCGTCGTCGCCCACGGGGGTGCCGACCTGCGGGAACTGCTCGTACCCTGGTGTATACTGCGGTGACGAACAAACGTGCCGTATGGAGCGCCCGCGATGGCCTATCTTGGCTTTGACCGCCGTGTAACCCTCGACTGGCTCGACGAGACCGCCGGGCTGACGCTGCGGAACCCTGACCCGGCCAGCGTGCGCGGTGCGCTCCATGCGTACCTCGATGGCCCGCTGGCCGGGCAGGCGGCGCGCACCAAGACGATCACCCTGCTCTGCCGCATCTGGGTCAATCCGCCGGTAGCCCCGCACCTCCGCGACGAAGCGCTCCACCTCCTCCCGATGCTGCTGCCCGGTGAGCGCATCTGGCTGCATTGGGGGCTGACCTTGCTGGCCTACCCCTTCTTCCGCGACGTGGCGGCGACCGTTGGACGACTGCTGCACCTTCAGGCTACATGCACGGTGGGTCAAGTCACGGATCGCATGATTAGCACCTGGGGCGAGCGCAGCACGCTCATACGCGCCACCCAACGCACGTTGCGCTCGCTGGTCGCGTGGGGGGTGCTTGCCGATTGCGCGGCACGAGGCAGCGTTACCGCAACACCCATCCGCGAATCCGGGACGGCGGCGCTCCACGGCTGGCTGCTTGAGGCCGGACTGCGGGCGCATCCAAACGAAGGCGTCGCCCTCGCGGAACTCACGCGCCTCCCGGAGTGCTTCCCCTTCACACTAATCAGCGCGCAGCACGCGATCGGACAACGCGGTCGCTTTGACATCGTGGCCCAGGGCAGCGGCGTCGATCTGGTCTATCCCGCACGCCACGATGCCCATGCGTGACGCATCCCATGCACGCCACCGGAGCGGCGTGGTGGGTGCCGTTGGCGTCCCCGCACGCTCTGCCCTACAATGGCCCCGGCGCGTGCCGCTGCGGTGCGGCATGCTTGGAGCGTGAGGTGACGATGGATTCAGACGACCCAGTACCCCAAATCGCGGCAGCGCTGGGCGAGCGACAATTCGTGCAGGTAAGCCAGATTCGTCGCCTCATCGAGCGCTGCGGGCTGGCGCAGGTGACATCCTGGCTCACCCGGACGCAGGAAATCGAGGCCACCGGCGGGATGCCGACGCACAGCGAGAATCGTCGTCGCACCCCCGGCGGGGTCTTTTTCTCCCTCGCGAAGGGCGAGATCACCGACCGCGAGGTGCGGAAGTATGTGTTTACGCCAACAGGTGCGCCAAGGCGACCACGCACGACGCAACCGAACGA
>CAIWXH010000472.1 GCA_903916565.1 uncultured Oscillochloris sp.
ACGCCGCGCTCTTTGCCGTAGGCGATCTGGCGGGCGACGGCGGCCTCGTAGGTCGCATCGAGCAGCGTCTCGGGGTAGCGGCGCATCAAGATCAGCGGCATCAGATACTCAAACATCGTGCCGCTCCACGAGATCAGCGCCGAACGCAGCCCGACCGCCGTTAGGCCGCGCCCCATGTGAAACCAGTGCTCTTGCGGCACCGTGCCACGGGCGATCGCGAGGAAGCTGGCGAGGCGCGACTCGGAGGCGAGGAGGTCGTAGTAGGAGCCGTCGAGGCGGTTTTCGGCCACGTTGTAGCCGATGACGAAAAGGTGCCGCCGCTCGTCAAACAGAAAGCCGAAGTCCATCGCCTCAACCTGCGCGGTACACGCCTGGGCGATGCGCTGGTGGCGCTCAAGCAACTCGGCGGCGTTTGGCTCGCCAGCGGCGGCAAGCGCACCCAGCGTCGGCGGGAGCGCATCGCGCAGCGCGACCGGCACCAGCGTCTCCAGATCATCCAGCAGGCTGCGGGCCTGGCTAACCAAGCGCCCGGCCCAATCGGCAGCGGGGCCAGTCAGCGTCAGCGCGCCGGTCTGCTCGGCAGCCGCACGCAGCAGCGTGGCGTAGCCCGCGACCGTCTTTGGGGTCGCGTGGCGCAGGCCCGCCAGCGCATCAAGCGTGGGCCACGCCTGCACCTCATGCTCAACCAGATGGCCGCCAAGCAGCGCGGCGGCGTCGGCCAGACCAGCGAGCGCCTGCGGGCCGATGATCGGCGCATCGCGCAGCGCCAAGTAGCCCTGGCGCAACGTCAGCAGCGCGCCCGCCAGATTGCCGCTGTCCACCGTCGAGACATAGGCGGGCGGCAGCGGGCGCAGAGTCTGGGTGTCGTACCAGTTCAGCAGGTGGCCCCGGAAGCGCTCTAGCCGCTCGACGCTTGCCATGGCGCGTTCGGTGCGGGCCGTCAGTTCGCTCAGCCCCAGGTAGCCAAAGTCGTGCGCGGCCAAGTCAGCCAACAGTTGCAGGCCAATATTCGTCGGCGAGGTGCGGTCGGCGATGACGGGCCGTGGCGTCTCTTGGAAATTGTCGGGCGCCAGGAAGTTCGCCTCGGCACGCACAAAGCGCTCGAAATAGGCCCAGGTAGCGCGGGCCAGCGGGCGCAGCAGCAGCCGATCCTCCTCGGACAGCGGGCGGCGCTCCGCCAGATAGGGCTGATCCAGCCACGCGGCGAGCGCGGGCGCGGCCAGCCAGTTGGCGAGCACAGGCACGGCGGGCAGCACTTCGGCGCGGCGACGACGCGGCAGGACGAGCGCGGCGGCGGCGGCGACGAAGAGCGGCGTGCCCCGGCGCAGCATCGGCGTGTGCGAGCGCACGAGGCGGCTCTGCGATTGGGCGGCGGTTTCCCATTCCAGCAGCTTGCGCCGCGTCACCAGCAGCCGGGTGAGCGTGCGGGCAATCGCGTCCAGGTTGAGCGCGGCCTGGTCCGGCAGAAAGGCCACATTCAGCGCCATTCGCAGCACGCCAAGCTGAAGCTGCTCGGCCTGGGCACGCAGCGCCCCAAAATTATTCGGCTCACGCACGGCGACCAGCGCCGCGCCGATCAGGTCGAAGGCCAGCGGCGCCGTCAGATGCGCCAGCGCCAAGCCCGTCCAGACCGCCGGGCGACCGGGCAGCCAGCGCCAGCCCGCCGCCAGCAGCGCGACGGTCGCGGGCGCGGTCAGGCTGCGCCGCAGATTGTCGAGGATTTTGTAGCGGGCGATCACCGGGAGCACATTGGCCCGCCAGCCCGCGCCCGACGGCGTGTACGGCAGCAGCCAGCCCGCGATCTGCCAGTCGCCGCGCACCCAGCGATGCTGCCGCGCCGCCCACGCCGCGTAGGTCGTCGGGTAGCTGTCCAGAATCTCGACATCGGTGAGCAGCCCGGTGCGGGCGTACAGCCCTTCAATTAGGTCGTGGCTAAGCAGCGTATTTTCGGGGAAGCGGCCCGCAATCACCGCCCGCAGCGCCGCCGGGTCGTAGATGCCCTTGCCCGCGAAAATCCCCTCGCCAAACAGATCCATGTAGGCGTCGGAAATGGCGGTCGTGTACGGGTCAATGCCCACATTCCCCGCAAAGACACGGGCGAAGCGGCTGGCCGTAGCGCTGGGCAGATCAATGCCAACCCGTGGCTGAAGGATGCCGTAGCCCTCGACCACGCGCCCGGTCGCCGCATCGAGCCGCGCCGCATTCAGCGGGTGGGCCATCGTCCCAATCAGGATCTGGCCCACGTCGCGGGGCAATTGCGTATCCGCATCAAGCGTAATCACATAGCGCACCCGCTCCAGCACGCTCAGGTCGCCGACCAGCGTGGTGAAGGTGGTATCCTGCGCGCCTGTCAGCAGCGCGTTAAACTCGTCGAGCTTACCGCGCTTCCGCTCCCAGCCGATCCAGCGGTTCTGCTTGGCGTTCCAGACGCGGTGGCGATGCAGCAGCAGAAAGCGCTCACGCCCGTGGCGCTCGGCAAGCAACGCCAGTCGCTCGGTGGCGACCGCCAGCAGTGCGGCGTCCTCGGGCATCGTGGCGGCGGGCGCATCGGCGAAGTCGGTCAGCAGCGCAAAGTGCAGGTGCCGGTTCTGGTTCGCCAGCGCGATCACCTCAAGGCGCTCAAAGAGGCGGCACGCGCCCTCGGCGCTGATCAGCAGCGTCGGCATTACGACGATGGTCGCCAACTCAGCGGGAATACCGTCGCTCAGATCCAGGCGCGGCAATATCCGTGGCGGCAGCAAGCGCGTCACGGCGCGATTGACCAACTCGGCGGCGAGGGCGCTGGCGGGGATGATGGCAAGCGCGGCGGCCCAGGCCCAGCCTCGCGCCTCGGGCGCACGCCCACGCCGCGCCAGCCACAGCCCCGTGGCGACCGTGGCGGCGGTGGTGCCGCCAACCGCGCCCAGATAGACCGCCGTCGGGTGCGCCATTGCCGCCCGTCGGGCACGCTCAACCAGCGGCGGGCGGTAGCCCAGTTCAGCCTCGAACGCGGGGCGGCCCTGATCAATTAGGTGGTAGCCGATGTGGCGCTGGCGCAGATTGTCACCTTCAGCGCGCTCGGCGCGGGCGACCAAGCGGCGGGCGACATCATCCTCACTCAGCGCGGCGTGGCGGGCCAAATCTTCAACCACATGGCGGTAGCGGTCGCGGGTCGCGAACGTGCTTTGCGCGTAGGCACCCGCCGGGTCGAGCCGCAACACCTGTTCGACGCGGCTGACCCGCTCAAACCAGTCGGGCCAATCGAGGGCGCTAATCACGCGCATGCTGGTAATCGTATTGCCGACCGCCACCTGACTCGCCGCCTGGCGCTGATGCTCCTCGTGAATCAGCGCCTCGACCGTCTCGTGCGGCGTGACGGGCTGGGTTTCCAGCCACGTAACCACCGGGCCAATGTCGTGGTCGCCCTCGTAGGCGCGCAGGCGGCGCAGCAGCTCAACCGCCAGCGTGACGGGCAGCACGGGGTAGCGCTGCGTCAGCGCGTGCAGCACCAGCGCCTCATCAACCGCCTCGCCCTCGCGCCCGAGCAGACGCTCAGCCCACGTATCGGCCTCCGTACGCAGGTCACGTGCCTCCAGCATCAGGGCCGCCATGCGGCTCAAATTCTTCACCAGGCCGATGCGAAGCATAATCGCCACGGCCCACAGCTCGCCCATCCGTAGCGGCGTCACCGACTGATACGCGGTCAGAAAGCGCAGCAGCGTCTCGGCGTTAATCCGCCCATCGGTGTGGGTGATCAGCTCAAGCGCAATCGCATAAACCCGTGGCAGCCCGGCCAGGGGGCCATTGCGGAGCTTGGGCAACTCGCGATAATAGCCCGACGGCAGATCGTGGTAGATCGCGCGAATCTGGGCGCTGACGACGTGGAAATTGTCGATCAGCCACTCGGCGGCGGGGCTAACCGGCACGCCACGGCGAATATCCGCGCCAAGGGCGCGATGCACCTCGGTGATGTGGCGTCCATCGCGGGCAAGCGCGGGGTGGAGCGGGTCGCTGCCGCGCCCGACCACCGCCACCTCCTGATGAGTCACCGCGATGGTGCGGGCAAACGCCTCAAGCTGAACCAGGCTCAGCAAGTCACCGCGTAGCGGGCCAGCACTCCCATCGGCGCACACTTCTGGGCGGAGGCGGGTCGCAAGCGAGCGCAGGCCCCGGCTGAGTACGGCGCGGGCGGTATCAAATGTCATGCACCCTCAGACGCATGTTGCGACAATGGGCGGGTTAGCCCCCGACCGCTCGGCCCCGCAGCATACCGCTACGATCCCTGAGCGGCCGCTCCATCGCGCGCGCCTCCAGGGGGCCAAGGTCGATGATCTGGACGTGCAGATGCCGCCCATCGCTTGCCAGCTCGGCGGCGAACTCCAGCTCATCGCGCAGCACACGGATAATCTCGTCCAGCGGCAAGCCGCTCGCACGGGCCTGGGCAATCACGGTGCCAAGCTGCGCCTCAAGCGCGTCAGCGGTGAGCACCAAGTCAAAGACCGGCTCACTGAAGTCATTAAACAGGTGACAAACTGGACAGAAGACCCCGCTGGCGTCAACCAGGGACAGCGCAAGGGTGGTGCCACAGTTCACACATTGGATTGACGAGAGCTCATGCATTACACACCTCCAGGGCTCCATGCCGCTAGTCTGCCGAGGCACCCGAACGCTCCAACGATGCCGTGAGCAACGCACTGCGGGGGCACAGGCGCACCAGGCAAACGCCATTGCCGTGATAGGCACGACCATCATCGTGCAGAAGCAAGAAGCGTGCCGTGGGCAAGGCGGCTTCGGACGGCGCTATTGCCACAAAGAAGCGCAGAGGGCATAAAAATACGCACATGCGCCTCTTTCGTGCGCTTTGCGCTCCTTTGTGGCAATAGCACACGATCCTGGCACCGCCAGCCCCCCAAAAACCCGCGCACACCCCTAACAGCCAATCCGACCATTCGTCGTATAATGCACACGCTAAGTCGTTGCCGCAGGGCCGGCACTAGAAAGAATATTCGTATGTCAGCAGCGGCGCTTCCCATGATTATCCAGGGAGGTATGGGCGTTGCGATCTCCGACTGGCGACTTGCCCAGGCGGTGGCGCGACGTGGACAGCTTGGCGTGATCTCGGGCACCGGCATCGACACCGTCTTGGTGCGACGCCTTCAGGACGGCGACCCTGGCGCAGATATGCGCCGCGCCATCGCGCAGTTCCCACTGCCCCAGATCGCCGAGGACGTACTCCGGCGCTATTTCCTGCCCGAGGGTCGCCAGCCCGGCACGCCCTACAAGCTGATTCCCATGTATCGCCACGGCGGGACGCGCCCCAGCGAGCCGCTGACCATCCTGGCCGCGTTTGTCGAGGTCTATCTCGCCAAAGAGGGCCACAGCGGGCCGGTGGGCATGAACCTGCTCACGAAGGTGCAGCACCCGAACTTGGCCTTGCTCTACGGGGCGATGCTCGCCGGGGTCGATGCAATTTTGATGGGCGCCGGCATCCCCCGCGATGTGCCTGCCGCCCTCGATGCGATGGCCGCGCACCGCCCCGCGCTGCTCGCCTTCGATGTCGAGGGGCTAGCGTCAGGCGAGAGCGAGCATCTGACGCTTGACCCGTCAGCCTATTGGGAGGGGCCACCGCCGCCCCTGACGCGCCCGCTCTTCCTGCCGATCATCGCCAGCAACTCGCTGGCGACGATGATGGCGCGCAAGGCCAGCGGTCGCGTGGACGGCTTCATCATCGAGGGGCCAACCGCTGGTGGACATAACGCCCCGCCACGCGGCGAGATGCAGTTGAACGCGCAGGGCGAGCCAATCTACGGCCCCCGCGACGAGGTTGATCTGGCAAAGATCCGCCAGCTTGGCCTGCCCTTCTGGCTGGCGGGCGGCGCTGGCTCGCCCGAGCGTCTGAAGCAGGCCCTTGACGCGGGCGCCGCTGGCGTCCAGGTCGGTACGCTCTTCGCCTACTGCGAGGAGTCGGGCCTCGCCGAGCCGCTGCGGCGGGCGGTGCTGAGCGAGGCCGTCGAGGGCAAGGTGCGGGTGCGTACCGACCCCCGCGCCTCGCCGACGGGCTACCCCTTCAAGGTGGTCGAGTGGAGCGGCGAGGGCGCGGCGGCGAAGCGCTCGCGGGTCTGCGACCTGGGCTACCTACGCACCGCCTACCGCACCGCCGATGGGCAGATCGGCTTCCGCTGCGCCAGTGAGCCAATCGACACCTATGTCGCCAAGGGTGGCGCCGTCGAGGAGACCGAGGGCCGGGAGTGTCTTTGTAACGCCCTCATGGCGAATGTCGGCATCGGCCAGGTGCGCGCCGACGATCAGCTTGAGCCGCCGCTGCTGACCAGCGGCGACGACCTGCGCCTCATCGGCACCTTCCTGGCGGGCCAAACCCACTACAGCGCCGCCGATGTGATCGACTATCTGCTGGCGGGTATCCGCTAACTTGCACGTAGTACAGCTTTCTGGAAGTTCCTGTAGGGTTGTGCGGTGATTCTCGTACGGCACGGAGCGCAGAGGCAAGCGGTTCGATCTTCGTGACCTTCGTGCGCTTCGTGGTAAAAACCCTGCCGCTGCAAGCGGTTCGATCTTCGTGACCTTCGTGCGCTTCGTGGTAAAAACCCTGCCGCGCACTTCCGCTGCCTGCGCGTAGACTGTATGTACCGCCTCTATCTCTGTCATGGCCCAAACTGTACGGCGCGTGGTGCCGACGCCACGCGCCGCGCCCTTGACGCGGCCCTCTGGGACGCCGACCTGCTCGCCCAGGTTGAGTTGCTCTCCAGCGGCTGCCAAGACCATTGCGCCCACGGGCCGCTCCTGCTCATTCACCCCGGCACCTGCCGCTACGTGGGCGTCACCCCCGAGCGGGCCGCCGCGCTCGTCGCGCACCACCTGCGCGACGGTGATCCCGTGCCCGCGTGGCAGGCCACCCCCGCCATGCGCCGGGGCGCGTCGTAAGCAATTACGATAGTTACCTCTGTCTTAATAATCTGCTATACTAGACAAGGTTCACGGTTACTGTACAGTTTGGGCACACGCAGGGCGAACTGATGCGCTCGGGCTGAGACCTGAAACCTGAAACCTTGTCCTACCGCCGAGAATCACCTTGAACGCGGAGCATCCTCATTATGGGCCTCTCTTCCGACGGCGCACCGCTCACCGAGCAGCGGGTGCTGGCCGCCCTCAGCCAGGTGCAAGAGCCAGAGCTTGGCGGCGACATCGTGGCGCGCCGGATGGTCAAAGCCGTGCAGATTGACGGCACGAGCGTCAGCTTTACGATTGAACTGACCACCCCCGCCTGTCCGCTGAAAGACCAGATCCGCGCCGAGGCCGAGGCGGCGGTACGCACGCTCCCCGGCGTCGGCACGGTCAGCATCGAGTTTACGGCGAACACCCGGCGGCACGCTGGCATCCCCGAACAAGCGCCCATCCCTGGCGTCGCCAATGTGATCGCCGTGGCCGCCGGCAAGGGCGGCGTCGGCAAAAGCACCGTGGCGGTCAATCTGGCCGTCGCCTTGGCCCAACAGGGCGCCCAAGTCGGTCTGCTCGACGCCGATGTCTTCGGGCCAAGCCTGCCGCTGATGCTTGGCGTGCGCGGCCAGCCCACGGCCTTCCAGAACGAGCAGGGCGAGGCGATGATGGAGCCGCTCGTCGGCCACGGGGTCAAGCTGATCTCGGTGGGCTTCCTCATCGAAGAGCGCACGCCGGTGATCTGGCGCGGCCCGATGGTCAGCCAGCTCCTACGCCAATTTCTCTACAACGTCGCGTGGGCGCCGCTCGACTACCTCATCATTGACATGCCCCCCGGCACCGGCGACATCGCCCTGACCCTCGCCCAGAGCCTGCCGCTCACCGGCGCGGTGATCGTCACGACGCCCCAGGCCATCGCCACTGCCGACGTGATCAAGGCGATGGAGATGTTTAAGCAGGTGAATGTGCCGCTGCTCGGCATCGTCGAGAATATGGCCTACTTCATCGCCCCTGACACGGGCAATCGCTACGACATCTTCGGCAGCGGCGGCGCGGCGCGCCTCTCGGCCCAGCTTGAAGTGCCGCTGCTCGGCCAGATCCCCCTGGGCATCGCCGTGCGCGAGGGCGGCGATGCTGGCGCCCCCGCCGTGATCAGCGCCGCCCCCGACGCCTACGCCGAGGTCTTTCGCCAGATGGCGGGGCAGCTTGCCGCCCGTATCAGCGTGCTGAAGTTCGTCGCTGCCTGATGACTCCAAGCCCCTCACCCCCAGCCCCGCTCTCACAAGGGGAGCGGGGAGATTCCGCAGCAGGATGCGTTCAGCTCCCCCTCTCCCGCTCTGGGAGAGGGGGCTGGGGGGTGAGGGTTGGCGCGGTCATCGAACGTTGCTATAGCCCCAACGAATGACAACGAGGTCATGCCGATGAAACACGCTGCCCTCAAAGGCACCGTCCCGATTACCTTCGTCGAGCCGCACACCATCGCGCCCTACCCCACCGACACCCCCGCGCACGACAGCCACGGACGGCGCATTGACTACCTGCGCGTCTCGCTCACCGACCGCTGCAATATGCGCTGCGTCTACTGTATGCCCGCGCTGGGCATGCACTTCGCCCCGCGCCCGGAGTTGCTCAGCGACGACGAGTTGCTGCTCGTGATCCGCGCGGCGGCGGCGGCGGGCTTCCGTAAGCTGCGCCTCACGGGCGGCGAGCCAACCCTGCGCCCCAATTTAGTTGAACTCATCCAGGCGATGAAAGCGATCCCCGGCATCGAGCAGATCGCCATGACAACCAACGCCCTGCGCCTGCGAAAGCTCGCCGCGCCGCTGAAGCTGGCGGGGCTTGACCGGGTGAATATCAGCATTGACAGCCTCGACCCGGTCAAGTTTCGCCAAATTAGTCGTGGCGGCAGCCTCGATGAGGTCTGGGCGGGCCTGCACGCCGCCGACGCGGCGGGCCTGCGCCCGCTCAAGATCAACGCCGTGATCGTGCGCGGGATGAACGACGACGAGGTGCTGGCGCTCGCCGCGCTGACGCTCCAGCACCCGTGGGAGTTTCGCTTTATCGAGGTGATGCCCCTGACCGGCGTGGCGGGGCTGGCCGAAGCGGGTGTCATCAGCTCGACGGAGCTGATCGCCCGCATCGAGGCGCACTTTGGCCCGCTTGAACCATACGGACAAGATCCGGCAGACCCGGCGCGGCGCTACCGTATCCTTGGTGCCCCTGGCAAACTCGGCTTCATCAGCGCCGTGACCGACCCGTTCTGCGCTACGTGTAATCGCATGCGCCTCACCGCCGACGGGCGCCTGCACCTCTGCCTGCTGCGCGACAACGAAGTCGATCTACGGGCGGCCATTCGCAACGGTGCCACCCAGGCCGAGGTCGAGCAGATCATCCGCCACGCGATTGACCTCAAGCCCTGGGGCCACGGGCTACCCGAGGGCGTATTGCCCCGCGTACGCGGCATGTCGGAGCTAGGCGGGTAGCAGCTTATGCCCCTCTCGTCCGTCGTAGGAAAGTTTCATGCCCCCCTAGACCTGTCAGGTGCCGCACCTGACAGGTCTTTGAGCGAAGTTCTGGTGCTTGCTAACCCCTGACCCCTGACCCCTGACCCCTGACCCCTGCGACCTGACCCCTGACCCCTGACCCCTGACCCCTACCACGGCGTAATAGCCCCATGGTATGCTCAGGACGATTAGCCTATTGTGCGCCACAGCCCGTATGCTCACAGCCTTGGCGCAAAACGTACGGCCCAGCGGGCGAACGAAGGATGAGCGCCATGCGTCAGGCGGTTGCCGAACGGTCACAGCGAACGAGCGATGCCGACCAGGAGCTAGGCGAGTCTGCTGGTCAGGGTGTTGCACCCGCCGCCTTCACGGGCATCCCCACCGACG
>CAIWXH010000473.1 GCA_903916565.1 uncultured Oscillochloris sp.
CAGCCCTCACCCCCCAGCCCCCTCTCCCTGAACGGGAGAGGGGGAGTCGGAGGCATCCTGCTGCGAAATCTCCCTTCTCCCCGTGAGGGAGAGGGGCAGGGGGTGAGGGTCGGAGGGTGACTTTGCACACGCCCTGGCACCCCATCGGCAATGGTTGACAGCCGCCCATGCCGGGGCTATACTCGGCCACGAATGAACGCTCCGCCCGCATTTCGTCACCCACCGGCGGGCGCAGCGCTGACTGTTGCCCTGCTCTTCGCCTTGCTCGCCGCGCTGGCGGCAACGGTCTGGCTTGATAACGCGGCCAATCGCGGTGTTACCTACCGCGCTGGCGCGGAACCTATCCCCTTCACCGACGGCCCCGCTGTGGGCGTCAACCTCTACAACCTCCCGTTTGAACCTGACCCCGCTGCGGTGGATCGCAGCTTCGCCTTGGCCCGCCAGCTTGGGGCGCGCTACGCCCGTATGCAGGCTCCCTGGGAGGACATCGAGATCCACGCTAGGGGCGACTTTGAGGATCGGCGCAACCTGGCGACGCTGGGCGCTGTCTCGGCCTGGGCCAAGTACGACCGGATCGTGGCCGCCGCCAACGCCGCCGGCATCGAACTGATCCTGCGCCTGGAGCGCCCGCCGGACTGGTCGCGCCAGCGAGCGCTGGCTTCGCCCGAGTTTCAGGCTGGTCTTACGCTCGATGGCAACTCGACCGGCCCGCCCGATGACTACGCCGACTTCGCCAACTTCGTGCGGGCGCTGGTGGAACGCTACGATGGCGACGGTGTGGACGATGCGCCCGCCCATCAGCGGGTGCGCTTCTTCCAGATCTGGAACGAGCCGAACCTGATGGGCGAGTGGAACTGGCAGCCGCCAAACCCCGAGCAGTTTGTGACCCTGCTGCGCGCCGGGGCCGCCGCCGCCCGTGCGGCCAACCCCCAGGCCGTCATTCTCTTCCCTGGTCTGGCCCCCACCGACGGCCTCGACTGGCGTGCGCCGATGACCGAGCTGGAGTACCTCGACCGGGTTTACAAGGCTGGCGGGGCGGATTCCTTCGACATCATGGCCGCCCAGAGCTACGGTCTGGGCCAGTCGCCCAGCGAGCACCGCTATGTCTTTGTGCGCGGGCGCAGCAACTGGAGTTGGAACCAGCCAATCGACACGCGCAGCGACGTGAGCCGGGTGGTGTTGCTGCGCGAGGTGATGGAGCGCAACGGCGATGCGGGCAAGCCGGTGTGGGTAACTGAGTTTGGCTGGAACAGCGCGCCAGCGAGCATCCCGCCTGAGCGGCGTAGCACCTGGGGCCAGCCAGTCTCCGAGCAGCAGAAGGGCGACTACCTCGTAAGCCAGATCGAGCGGGCGCGCCAGGAGTGGCCGTGGATGGGGGCCATGAACGTGTGGATGCTGCGCTACGGCGGTTACGCCGATCCCAACCCGGACGACCCAACGCCCTACTTCGCTCTGGTGAGCCGCGACTGGCAGCCCCTCGACTCGTACCGCGCCCTCCAGACGTACCTGGCCCGCCCGGCCACCGCCGGGGTCGGCACCCATAGCTGGCAGAGCCAGGCGGTGGAACAGATCGACGGTGGCTGGCGGGTGCGCTTCAGCGGGGCGCGGATCAGCCTGGCGGGCGGCTTGGGTGGATCAACGGAGGTACATATTGACGGGCAGCCGGTGGCCCTGGCCAGCGATAGCAGCGACGGGCATCTGACCCTGCGCTCGGCGTGGCTACCCGAGGGCGACCATAGGTTAGAACTACGCAGCGCAGCGGCCCCTGACGTATTTACGATAGATCGGGCGCGACCCTGGGGCTGGCTCTGGGACTACGGGCCGCTGGCGCTGCTGATCGCCATCGCGGCGAGCGGCGCGGCGGCCTTCGAGAAAATTTTAGATTGCAGATTTTAGATTGCAGATTTTCCGCAACAGGACGCGCCGCATCTGCCCAAGTAGCACCGCCTTCCAGGCGGTTAGGAGGAGTACCTATAGCAATCCTAAATTGGTTATGAAAAGGAGTCGAGCCTTTAGGCGGCCTTATCCGGCTAAAGCCTTGACTCCACACAACAACCCCAAGAGGATTGCTATAGCAGGCTGGAAGCCCGCACTACGAACGGTTAGGCATGTTTCAAAATGGG
>CAIWXH010000474.1 GCA_903916565.1 uncultured Oscillochloris sp.
CTCGCGGTCGGCATGGTGGCCGTGCGTGCCGGGGCCGCGCCCGCCCCGGAGCCCGCCGCCGTCACGGAATCCGCCGTGCCCACGGCTCGGCCCTCGCCAAGCGGCACCGCCCGCCCCTCGCCCGCGCCGTCGGCGCTGCCCGTGCCGCAGCGGGCCACCGCCCAATCACCGGCGGACGGCGAGCCGGTGGACGCGCCGACGGCGGTTCCCACGGCGACGGCGATCCCCACGGCGGCCACGGCGGCCACGGCGCGGCCGCGCCCCGCCGCCACGGTGAGGCCGCGCCCCGCTGCCACGACGGCCCCGCCACCGATACCGATCATCCCAGGGGCACCGTGATGTGAGGGGGACGGCGAGGGCTACAATGGTGGGGTGGGGATGACGTAGGCCAGCCGGTGGCGTGAGGCTGATGTCCACCGGAGCGCCGTGATCCCGCCGCCTCCATCGCCGATCTCCACACGCCGTCTATCGGCCCCCTCCAAAAAAATCGCGATCCGCGCCTACGGCGCTTCTCATAGCCGATAGCCGATAGCCGATAGCCGATAGGGTGCAGATGACAACAGAGGCGTGATGTTCAGATCTTTCGGCTATCGGCTATCGGCTATCGGCTATCGGCTATTCCCCGAGCCGAGGGGCAAGCACCACACGAAAACCGTAGGCGAGGACGAAGTCGAGGAAGTTCCCGAGCCGCGCCCCGCAGCGAACATTTGTTCTGATTTCATACCATGATCCGCCGCGCCACGCCGTTCGCCCGTTTGTAAAGTCTTTTTGTGGCTGGTGGCTCCCATCTGGATACGCCCGGTACTCGCTGGCCGTCAACTCCCACACATTCCCGACCATATCCAACGCCCCGCAGGCCGCCACACCCGCCGGGCAGCAGCCCACCGGCGCGGGGCGACCTAGCTTGCTCTCGTCATAGATCGCCCGCTCCGGGGTTGGATCGGTGTCGCCCCACGGGTACTTTCGACGCTGCATCTGTGCATCGTAGGCGGCAGCCGCCTCCCACTCGGCCTCGGTCGGCAGCCGTACCACATGGCCCGCTGGCAGCGTGTTTGCTATTTGCGCAGTCAGCCATGCGCAGAACGCTGTCGCCTCGTGCCATGTCACGCCGATCACGGGCTGGTTCGGGCCTTTATACTCAGTGCGATTCCAAAAGAGTGGTGCCATACGCTTGTTTTCTTGTTTCCAGTTCCAGCTCTCCGGCAGCCACCAGCGCTCAGCACCTGTGCCGTAGCCCTCGGCGACAAACGGCGCGTACTGCGCCACCGTCAGCGGGAGGCGGGCGATCCAGAACGCGGCAATCTCCAGATCAGTACGATCCTGGCCTTTCTCCCACCCGCCGATCTGGTACGTCCCTGGCCGCACGTAGCGCCAGTAGTGGTCGCCTGCGGCGTCGAAGACAGCAGCGCGCTGCCCCAGCTCGCGCCGCCATTGGTCAAGTTCGACCGGAAGGCGCGGGTCGCCCAGGACGCCCAGGGCCGCGCCCGCCTCGACCCGCAGCGCCAGCGCCGTCTCTGGCTCGGGCCGCTCCAGCACCGACAGCAGCGCCGCCCGGATGCGCCCCTCTA
>CAIWXH010000475.1 GCA_903916565.1 uncultured Oscillochloris sp.
ACGAGCTATGCAGTCCTCCGCGCCGTCGGGCCGCAGCTTGCCCGCATTGGCATCGGGGCCGTGCTGGCGATGCGCGAGCAGATCTCCGTGGCGACCCTCGACGCCCTGCTGCCGCCGTTTTTCACCGAGCTACGGCGCGACGGGCAGATCGACCGGGCTATCGCCGCCGCCCGCGCTGCCCTCGGCGAGGCCCACCCCTGGTGGCTGCCGGTGCTCTGGCTGCGCGCTCGTGACGGGCGGCTGTGGCACGAGGATGTCCCATCGCCGCCGCCTAGCGGTACGACGGGCACGGCGAATGTCAGCGGCACGGTGACTGGCGCGGCGGTCGGTGTCAACCAGGGGACGATCCAGATCTTCTTTGGTCAAGAACCATCCCCTGATGATAAGGCGTTACTCACCGACTATCTCACTGCGCTCCACGACCAAGTTGTGTCGCTGCGCTTGGCCCGTATGGGCACGCAACGCAAGGGTGTGCGTGGTCAGTCGCTGTTGCCACCGCTTCAACTTGCCGATGTGTTCACCAATGTGAGTACCGACGGTGACGAGGTGGTACTCTATGAGGAGATCATACCTGCCCGTGAGGCGGAAGCGCGTCTTCAGCAGTCGGATGTGGTTGAACACCCGGCTGACGCGGTGCCGCCCGAAGCGGTGCGCCGCCGCCATCTTTGGTTCTGCGAGGAGCCTGACGACGCCTTCTTCCAGCGTATCGGCAAGCGTGAGCAACTCGCGATCAGCGATCTGCCAGGGGAAACCCTGCTCCGTCTCCGGGTCACACGCCCACTGCTCGCCATCGAAGCGCTGGCCCGTCAGTCGCGTCTCGTGCTGCTCGGTGCGCCCGGCAGCGGGAAAAGCACCGTGTTCACGTACGTGATGCTCTTGCTCACGACGCATACGCTGCCCATTGGTTGGTCAGCACTCCCGGTGCCGGTACTCTGCCCCTTGGGTCTCGTTGCTAGTGCGCTGGGCCGCAAGCGCCCGGAGCAGCGTGATGCGAGTGTTCTGTGGGACGTGTTGGCGCACCTACTTACCGGGGCGGGCGATGTGCGGAAGGGGCTTGACCAGCATCTCCGCCCGGCGCTGCGCCGGGGCGGCGTGATCCTGTGCTTCGATGGCCTCGATGAGATTCCCGCTACGCCAGGGCCTGATGGCGTAAGCCTCCGCACGCGGGTCAGCCGCGCCGTGCAGAGCTTGGCCCGCGAACTGCCGCATACCACGCAGATCGCCTTGACATGCCGCCAGTTGTCCTACGAGCAGCCAACGGCGACGCCGGTTGACGACTGGAAGTTGCCCGCCGATGACGGATGGGTGGTTCAGCACCTCCAGCCGTTCACCTTCGGCCAAGTTCGTCAGTTTGTGACCAACTGGTATGCCGCAGCCTGCCAAGCCACGGATGCGAGTTATCGCGTCGAGGAGGGAGAGCAACGCGCTGTCGCATTGCTGACCCAGCTTCGGGAGAACGTGCGGCTGGGCAAGTTGATTGAATCACCGCTCCTGCTCACCCTGCTCACGCTGTTGCACTATAACAACGAGACGGGCGAGTTGCCCCGTGACCGGGCGCGGCTCTATGACGAGTGTGTCGAACTGCTGCTTGAACGCTGGGAACCGGTGCGCCAGCCGGACGTGCAGATCCCGGGGCTGTTGGAGCGTCTGGGTATCGCCCAGCTTGCGAGTAGCGCCGACCTGCGGGCAGTGATGCACCAGGTGGCCCTCCACGCCCATGACCGTCCGCCTGACCCTGGCGATGGGCGCGGGCGGCTGCGCGGCAGCGAGATCGAGGGCGAGCTCAGCCGCTTCCTCCGCAAGCTGCGCTGCGATCAGATTGAGCTGCGCTTGGCCGCCTTCGAGCAGGCCCTGCGTGACGAGACCGGGCTCCTCCAGGAACTCGGTGACGACATCTACGCCTTCCCTCACTTGACCTTTCAGGAGTATCTGGCCGCATGTGGCTTGAGTGAGGCACGGGAGAGTAGCCAACGGGCCTATGCCTACTGGAGCGGGCCAGAGGGTACACACTGGTACGAGGTGCTGTTGCTGATGGTCGGTCGGCTGCGCCAGTTGGGGGCCATTGACCGTCAGGGGATGGAGTGGCTGCGTACCTTGCTCAACCCATGTGCGCCTGGGGGGCTGCTCAAGGGCGTGGCGCAGCACGGACGCGATGCGCTGCTCGCCGCCGAGAGCTACGCTGAATGGGAAGGGCGGGTAGCCCTCCGCAGCTACGAGGCGGAGGAGATTGACCAGCTTGAGGGTCGTATCGCCCGCGCCCTGACCGTGGCTCTTGATCCCGGGACAACGCTGCCGTTTGACGAGCGCCTCCAGGCGGCGCGGCACCTTGCCACGCTCGGTGACCCGCGCTTCCCTATCGCCGTCGAACAGTGGCGGGCCGAGTGGGCCCGCCGTACCGAACAATTCGGTGCGCCGACCGGCTATTGGTGCTATGTGCGCCAGGGTGCCTACCCCATCGGTGGGTGGGCAGCGAACGAGCCAGCGGCGACGATACAACTCCCCGCCTTCTGGATCGCCCGATTCCCCATCACCGTTGTCCAGTATGCGCCTTTCGTGGCCGAAGGCTACGGCAAGAAGGCTAAGCGCTGGTGGACGCCGCAGGGCTGGAAGTGGAAGACGAAGCAGCAGCGCACCGCGCCGTGGGGCTGGGACAACCCGACATACCACGGCGCGAACCAGCCCGTGATCGGCCTCACATGGTATGAGGCGACCGCCTTCTGCGCTTGGCTCAGCGAGCAACTCACGACGGCGCTTCCCGAGGGTTACGTGGTGCGCCTGCCGACCGAGGCCGAATGGGATGTGGCGGCAAGCGTTGATGGTAGCCCGCTTCGCCATCTCTACCCGTGGGGCGACGAGGAGCCGACGCCCGAGCGGGCGATCTACGA